>JAEWWY010000575.1 GCA_023458835.1 Bacillota bacterium | reverse complement strand
GTGGTGCTGGATGGGCAATGGGAAGATGCATATCATTTCTCTGACAACCTGGCTGCGGTAAAAAAGAATGAAAAATGGGGATATATTGACTTGGCAGGCAATATAGTTTTCGATTATCAATTCTACTGGGTGCACCCGTTTTGGAACGGCTATGCGTTTGTTCGCAATGCGGCCGAGACCGGTTATATCAACGACCGCGGCGAAATCATCTGCGGCATAACACACTATAAAGTAAAGTAACTGCCAAGCCAACGGGTGACGCAATAGGCGCAATTCGCTTTTGCCTGCAATTCAGTTTGATGCATGCCCGCAAACCTACAGGCCGTAGGGTAACGAGGGGGATCATTTCGGTCGCCCTTGGACCTTCGGACACATCCTTTCTTTTGCGAAAGAAATTTAAATGCGACTGCCCTGGGAAGGGCAGGACCTCCTCTTGCGCCAATGGCCGGAAGCGATATAATAAAGGAAGGTACGCGCGGGAAGTAAGGCAGGGGAAGAGGGGGCAAAGAGATATTATCCAGACCGGGATGATTCAGCAAAGCAAAGACTTCCATTGTCAGCAGTGCTTGAAATGGAGGCTTGATCCGTGCGAATCTCATATTCATTCAGATTCAGAAGAGTTCGCCGGCCCAAATGGTATGGGATACATGATCGACCTGTGGGGAGCTTTTTTTGTCGGAATCAGATGCGGTATGACTCCCGGGAAGGCGAAGGCACCGGAGCCCGGTACTCTTTGGGAAGGTCAAATCATGTCCTATGATGGCATGGCCTCCAGCCATCCGGACTTGTTTGGGATTAGGGATTTGAAGGGTGAATATGAATCCCTGGATGGAATGCAGGGTATGCAGGGTTTTGCTTTCTGCATATTCAGCCTGGAGGATGTAGATAAAACCCCGGACAGCCAAATGAATGAAAGAAGGCTCGTGAACGAAAGATGATGTTTGACTTTACTCTGGCGCAGTGGATATGGGTGGCCGTGGCATCGCTGGGCGTAGGCCTTTCCAAAATGGGATTAAGCGGCGTTATGACCATGATCATACCGGTCATGGCCGCCGTATTCGGCGGGAAGGAATCCACGGGGATTCTGCTGCCCATCCTGCTGACAGGGGATATCTTCGCGGTATCCTATTACAGGCAGCACGCCAAGTGGCACGCAATACGGCGTCTGCTCCTGTGGGCGGGGATCGGGCTTGCCGTCGGTGCCGTTGTGGGCAATTATGTAAGCGACAGGCAGTTCAAGACCATCATTGCCATATCGGTGATGGCCTGCGTGGGTTTATTGATCTGGATCGAAACGAAGGGCAGCAGCTTTGCCGTTCCCGAAAAGGCCTGGTTCTACGCCCTGGCAGGGATCTTAAGCGGCTTCACCACCATGATCGGGAACGCCGCCGGGCCTATTATGAGCCTCTATCTGGTGGCGATGGGTTTTCGCAAAAACGACTTCCTCGGCACATACGCCTGGTTCTTTTTGATCATCAACGCCCTGAAGATACCGCTTCAGGCGCTTTTATGGCATAATATCACGTTAAACAACGCCGCCCTGGCCGCCATGATGATCCCCGCCGTGGCGCTGGGGGCGGTGCTCGGCGCCTTGATCGTGAAGAAGATCAACGAAAAGCTGTTCCGGTACCTGGTGATAGGCATGACTGCCATTGCGGCGCTGCGGCTGCTTTTTTGAGGGAACGGCGGCAGGCTCTGTCACAGTGCGCCGGTTTGCCCCGCCGTTCGCTGCCGCGGGCTGGCTGTTTGTACCTTATACTAATGGAGAATATTATTGCGTCGATGGCCGTGAGGGATTTTTGTGCAATACAAGGAGACAAAGCGAGGTGTAGCAGCGCTACGCTGAGCGGCAGTCGACGCCGTAGTGCGCGAAAAGATCCACGGCAACGACGCAATAATGTTTGGAAGCAGTATTATGCGGATGGGCAACTTACATTCAAGTCAACGCACCAAACAGGCGGTATCCCCTTTTGCCTCCCCCGCCGCTTTGACGCTCAAAAGCAAACGGCTTGTCAAAGTGCTTGCATGCTAACGCGTAATGACAAAGCGCAATACCCATATCCACCGCTGTTTTCTTGTATGCCAGCGAGACCGGCGGCCTCAAAGCCTGCTCGTAAAGCAGTATCTTATGATCAGCCTTTTCCAAATACCACGGCTGAAGGTTCATGCCGGACGGAGCCATATGCACAGCCTGGATACACGGATCATCCGGGGCATTGGTAATCTCGCCGATGGGCTTGCGCTTGAATTCGGATTCGCTGCGGTGCACCGCTTCTTTGGGCTGACCGAACGCGATGGTGATGATGTCCTTGCCATTAGGGTTTTGCTCAACATCCTTTGTCTTGCCAAGCCAAACGCTGCCTATATCGTGGGGATCAAGCCACAGGACAAGCTGGTGATAGATGAACCCCGCGTTCTCATGTTCCCCATCCTTTCCCTGTCCGCTAACGATCAGGTAATGCGGAGCCTCTATCCTAAACAAGCCCTTCGTCTGTGCAGCCAGCCGGTACTTTAACGGCACATCGGGATACAGCGGTTCAAAGCTGTCGATAGCCCTGCGGATTTCATCAAGCTGCTCCCTGTCAAAAGGCTGCCCTGTATAACTCCTGCATGATTTTCTTCTGCCTATGGCCTCAAACAAATCCATGATGTCGCCTCCTCATCAATATGCATCATGCCAGCTTCACCTTCGGGTTTGCGTATTGTCGCTGCACTGATC
>JAEWWY010000574.1 GCA_023458835.1 Bacillota bacterium | reverse complement strand
GAATTTTCCAGGAAGTCCTATACCGATGCGGGTACGGATACGATCACAAAGGCCAGCGGCATTTCCAAAGGACTGCTGTTCCACTATTTCGGCAGCAAGCGCGAATTCTATCTCTACTGCCTGGAACAGGCGCTGTCGGCCATTACCTCCGGCGGTATGCCGGCATCGCATACGGATGGTTTTTACGATATCCTTTTTTCCATGATGGATGCGAAGATCAACCTCTGCCTAAGGTTTCCCAACGAAACACGCATGGTCAATATGGCTGCGCGGGAAACCAGCGCAGAGATCAGCGAAAGTAAAAAGGCCGTGCTTCTAAAGTTCATGGTGCTGACAAAAGCCACTTCCAGCGCGGTCCTGAACAGGGCGATTTCGGTTCTCCCTTTGAAGAATCCCGCGGAAAAGGAAAAGGTCAGCGTAGGCCTGTCCATCTACATCAACGCTTTGATCAACCGGTATCTGGAAATATACCAGGAAAGGCCCAATGCCTTTTTTGCAGCGGCGGAAGCCATCAAGGCGGAGCTCAAGGCCCATATCGACCTGATGCTGTACGGCGTAGCAAGGGAGAAGGGCATATGAAAAAAATCGGAATGCTTCAAGGGATGATGCTTTGCAGGCAATATGAGAAAATGAACGAACAGGATAAGGCAAGAACAAGGGACGCAAGGCTCCGCGAGCTGGTGCGCCATGCAAAGGCAAACAGCCCGTATTACAAAAGGCTGTATCAAAACATAGACGATCATTTTTCGCTTGGCGACCTGCCCCCGTCCAATAAGCTGGACTTGATGGCCCGCTTTGATGACTGGATCACCGACCCCGCTGTAAAGCTCAGAGATATTCAGGACTTCATGCGCGACCCTGATAACATCGGCCGGAAATTCCAAGGCCGGTATCTGATATTCACCACCAGCGGCTCCACCGGAAACCCGCTGGTAGCGCTGTGCGACAAAACCACCCATCATATGTTCGGCGCTATCAATGCCAGGCGTTCCTTTGCGAGAAAGCAGGATGTAAAATCGTTCGTGCTGCGGGGCGGAAAATCCATCGGCGTGTTTGCCACCGGCGGTTTTTACCTGGGAAACAGCTCTGTCCGGGCCAGGCTGCTGGCCATGCCCTGGAAAAAGCGGCAGTTGGCAGTGACCAGCGCATTAAGGCCCATCCCCGAAATCGTGCGGGAATTGAACGCTTTCCAGCCGGCCATGCTGGGCGGCTACCCCACCGTTCTGGAGCTTCTGGTTGATGAGCAAAAAAAGGGGCGGCTGAACATCCATCCCGTCATCATCATGCCGGGCGGGGAATACCTTTCGGAGGTTGTTCGCAGCCGCCTTTTAGAAGCCTTCGGCTGCTATGTACAAACCTCCTACTCCTGCACCGAGGGCGGCTGCGTGGCACATGAATGCACGGAACATCACTTTCATGTCAACGAGGACTGGATCCTGGTGGAGCCGGTGGACAGGGAGAACCGGCCTGTGGCGGATGGCGTGCAGTCGGACAAAATATTGCTGACGAACCTGTTCAATTACGCGCAGCCCTTTATCCGCTATGAGGTTACAGACCGGGTGGTCATGCACCATGAAGCATGCCCCTGCGGCAACACGTCACCCTGGCTTACCCTGGAAGGCCGGACTGATGATGTGGCAAGCTTTTGGGAAAATGGTAAGGAGATCAAAATCGCACCGCTGGCCATCTACGCGGCGCTGAAGGAAGTGCACGGGATCATGCGTTTCCAGTTGACTGTGCGCAAAGAAAACCGGGCCGAATTGAGGCTGGTGCCGGCTGAAGGCGTTGAGAAACAGGCGGCATTTGAAAGAGCCAGCGATGCGCTGAAGGCGTTATTGTCGCTGCATGGCGTCACAGACGTATCTATCGCTTTGTCAGAAGAGGAACCGAGACAGCACCCCGACAGCGGAAAGTTCAAACATATTGTCCATATCATGGAGTAGAATCCACTGATGCAAATTTCTGTACTGCCGCCTCATGCAGCAGATTGAAATCCCTGGGCAGGCTGGCCGGAACCCAGAACATGGCGTAATGGATGCCTTGGCCGGTGACAAGGCCATCCTTGTTGATGACGTCGGCAATGACCTCGCTCTGCGGTATGACCTCCCGCACATGGTCCCGCACCTTTTCCGCCGCGCTTTCGGAATAGCTGTCGATGGCCAGGAACTGCTTCTCCCCATTCACTTCCCGGCTGTCCACCAATGCCACGATATGGCCTACCCGAAGGTTGCACAGGGACACGCCTTTCTTTTGGGAAATATGCTCCCATAGCGTATTCAGATCGTTGCGCAATCCATCCTCCTCATAGCGGAGACCCATGCTGGCCGCTTCCCCATAGGCCATCAGGGCATGCAGGAGCTCCGGGCGGTCGGTGCCATCGTCTCCCCTGCCCCCTTTTTGCCGCGCAAAATCCGACAACTTTTCCGGATCCAGACGGATGCCGTGCATCCATTCCACGGCATGGCACAGGGAGAAGAGGCCGCAGCCCGCGCTGGCCAGCGTTTCATCGGGGTGAGTAATATAGTCATACGGATAGGACCAGCCCTTATTGCGCTGGTTCAAAAAGCGCAGGGAGCGGCCTTCATATACAATTTCCTTTTCTGTTCCGGTTCTTTGCAGCATGGCGTTCCTCTCCTCATCCTCTTTAGGCAAACTGGGCATCGTACAGCTTTCTGTAGAAACCCTGCATGTCCATCAGGGATTCATGGGTGCCTGTTTCCACAATGTTGCCATCCTTGACCACCAGGATAAGATCGGCGTTTTGAATGGTGGAAAGCCTGTGGGCAATCACAAAGCAGGTCTTGTTCTGCATCAACGCGCGCATGGCCTGCTGGATTTTCACCTCCGTGCGCGTATCCACGTTGGAGGTGGCCTCGTCCAGGATCAGCATAGGCGCTTCCATCAGCATGGCTCTGGCGATGGTCAGAAGCTGCTTCTGGCCCTTGGAGATATTGGCGCCGTCGTCGGTGATCAGCGTATCGTACCCCTGAGGCAGGCGCTTGATATAGGAATGGATGCGGGCCGCCTTGGCTGCCGCCTCCACCTCCTCCCGGGTGGCGTCTTTTTTGGCATAGGCGATATTATCAAAAATCGTGCCATGGAAAAGCCACGTATCCTGCAGCACCATGGCATAGCTTCGCCGAAGGCTCCTTCGCGTAACATCCTCCACCCCGCAGCCGTCTACCGTGATGCATCCATCCCCCACGTCATAAAAACGCATCAACAGGTTGATCAGCGTCGTTTTTCCCGCGCCTGTGGGGCCGACGATGGCGATCAGGCTGCCGGGCCTGGCATGAAAGCTGCAATGCTGCAAAATTGGCTTGCCTTCCTCATAGCCAAAGGATACATCCTCTGCCTTCACATCCCCTGAAACATGCGTGAGCTCCTTGGCATCAAGCTTATCCGGCACCTCCAGGGGCTCCTCCAGCAGGCGGAACACGCGCTCTGCCGCCGCCAGCGCCGACTGGAACTCGCCGATGATATTGGCCATTTCATTGATGGGGCCGGAAAACTTGCGGGAATAAAGCACGAAGGAAGAGATGTTGCCCAGCGTCATGGAGCCGTTCATGTATAGGATGGCCCCAAATACGCTGATCAGCGACAAGGACAGGTTGTTGATGAAGTTTACAGACGGTCCGCCCGTGCTGCCGTAATAATCAGCCTTGTAATAGGCCTCCACCGTCTCGTCGTTTTTCAAGCCTACGCGCTTGATAATGTTTTCTTCCTGGTGGTAGGCTTTCAGGGTTTTCTGGCCGGAGATGATCTCCTCCACCAAGCCGTTCAGCTCCCCCAGCTTCCTGGACCGGACGCGGAACAGCGGCCTGGTATGGCTGACGATAAAGCGTGTCAACAGCATGGAAAGCGGGATGGTGACCACAAACACCAGGACCATGATGGGCGATAGCGCGAGCATCATGGCAAGGGATCCCACCACGGTGATCAGCCCAGTGAATATCTGCACCAGATCATTGGACAAAGACGTGTTGATGGTATCAATATCATAGGAGATTTTACTGATGATATCGCCGCTTTGGTGGGTGTCAAAATAACCTACGGGCATATCACAAAGGCGCTCAAATACATCCTTGCGCATTTGGTAAATGACGTTGCGGCTGATGGTAATCATCAATACCGACAGGGCATAGCCCAAAGCAGACGAAACGACGTAGAACAGGATCATCTGGAATACCAGCGACAGGATGCCTTGAAAATCCACCTTTCCCATGCCCGGCTCGATCAGGTCAATGGCAAAGCCCGAAAGCCTGGGGCCTAAAAGCGCCAGATAATTGCCGCCTATGGACAGTACGCCGGCCAGCAGCAGCAGCCATTTGTATTGCAGCAGATAGCGGCCCAGGCGGCGGTAAACCGTTTTTTTACCCACGGTTCACACCCCCCATCTGAATGCGCTCGATTTCCTGGTACAGCTCGCAGCTCTCCATCAATTCCGCGTGGGTGCCGTAGCCTACCATTTTCCCATCGTCCAGCACAAGGATATGGTCGCAGCGCATTACGGTGGAAACGCGCTGGGCAATCAATATGGTGGTCGTATGGCTGTAATGGGTACGGATATCCCTGCGTAGGGAAGCGTCCGTCTTGTAGTCCAAGGCGCTGGAGGAGTCGTCCAGGATCAGTATCTCCGGGCTCGCCGCCAGCGCACGGGCAATCAGTATGCGCTGCTTCTGCCCGCCGGACAGGTTTGCGCCCTTGATATTCAGCCCCGACCCATACCCTTCCTTGTCGGCGATGAAATCAGATGCCTGCGCATATTGGGCTGCCTTTTCCAGCGCATCCTTGCCGATCTCCCGCCCAAGGCGGATGTTCTCCTCAATGGTATCCTCAAAGAGCACATCATTCTGGAATACCACGCCAAACTTTTCCCGAAGCGCCCCGGGGTCAAACTCCTGTATATTCCGGCCGCCGATGCGAATTTGACCTTTATCCAGATCGTAAAACCGCAAAAGGAGCTGTGCGATGGTAGATTTGCCCGCGCCGGTGGGCCCAATGATGCCCAGCGTTTCCCCGCGCTTTAGGGAGAAGGAAATATCCGTCAGATTATCCTCTTTTTTGTTATAGGAGAAGGATACATGATCAAACACCACGTGGTCGTCCTGCGCACACACCTGTGTCTCGGGCTGCACGGTCATTTCCTCCGGCGCGGCCATCACTTCGGCGATGCGGTTGGCGGAGGCGCTGGCCTTGGAATACATGGTAAAAATACGGGTGACCATCATCACGGCATTCAGAATAATGGTGAAGTAGGACAAAAAGGCTACGATCTCTCCCACTTCCCCCACCCCGCCATTGACCCTGACGGCGCCTACCAGCACCACCAAAGCCAGCCCGGCATTCAAAAGCAGGTTCATGGACGGACTGATGACCGCCATGGTCATACTAGCCTTCCTTTCCGCCTGTATCACCTGTTTGTTGACACCATCAAAGTGTTGTTTTTCATCCTCTGTTTTGGAAAGCGCCTTGATCACCCGGATGCCGGCGGCGTTTTCCCGCACCACCCGCACCATGTTATCCAGCGCCTCCTGGGACAGGCGGAAAAGGGGCACACCCTTGCGTGAAACAATAACGGTGATAAGCACAATAAAAGGAAGCACGGAAACAAGCACCAGCGTCAGCACCGGATCCAGCGTCAGCGTAACGAGGATGCCGCCGATCAGCAGAATGGGCGCCCGGATGCCCAGGCGCTGCATCATGCCTACCATCTGATGAATATTGTATGTATCGGATGTCATGCGGGAAATAAGGGATGGGATGGTGAATTGATCCACCTGCCGGTTGGTGAGATATGCCACCTTGCGGAACAGATCGTAGCGGATGCGGCGCGTCGTATCCCTGGCCACAGCAGAGGCCATACGGTTGGCCAGGATGTTGGTGACCACCGCCACCACGGAGCAGAGAAGCATTACGACGCCCCACCAGATCACGGGCCCGATCTTCCCTAGGGGGATCACATTATCGATCACATAAGCCAGTATCCATGGCAGGCACAGATCCATGATGGTGCCGGTAAATTTGATAAGGAATCCCAGCAACATTTTTAAGACATAAGGACGCAGATAAAGAAAAACGTGCTTCAAGCTTTACCCTTCTTCTCTTGAACATCAATAACTATATGTTAGTGTACAAGAATTCCGACCGGTTTTCAAGGAGATAGGAGGAAAAAACAGAAAGAGTTCCTTTTTGTACCGATGATGATAAAAAAGCGCCCGTTATGAAATGGGCGCTTTTATGCTATACAAGCTCGAATCCGTTGCGCACAAGCAGCGTATGCGGCTGTTTCTGCAAATTTTCCAACTGCAAGGCGATACCTTGCCTGGCAGCGCTTTCCTTCAGGGATTCAAGCGCCTTCAAAGCCGATGCATCCATGAAGGGTACACCCTGCAGATCCAGCAACAGCTTGTTCAGGCCTTCCCGCTGGCTTTGGGGCATGGCCCGAAGCTTTTGGGCCGCCACAAAGAACAGCGGGCCTTCCACCTTCATGCGTATGATACCATCCTGCACGGGCACAGCCTGCATGCCTACCATGTTCTTCAGCCGGACAAGCACCAGCACGGCCGCCAA
Organism: Bacillota bacterium; assembly: GCA_023458835.1. Classification (GTDB taxonomy): domain Bacteria; phylum Bacillota; class Clostridia; order Christensenellales; family Aristaeellaceae; genus JAEWAH01. The sequence continues at coordinate 2,428 of JAEWWY010000574.1, read as the reverse complement.
TACAAGCGCAGCCCCGATGGCCATCACCAGATCCAATACAACCGTCAGTAAAAAAGCGGTAAGGAAAACGGCACAGTCGCTTTTGGGCAGATGCTTCATTTCCCTGAAGTAGCCCCATTCCCCCATATTATAGGCCACCACCATCAAAACTGCCGCCAGGGCTGACATAGGCACGTATTTCACATAGGGCATGCCCACCAGCAGGATCAAAAGCAGCGCCGCGGAATGCACGATGCCCGCCATGGGAGACCGGCCGCCGTTTTTGATATTGGCGGCCGTGCGGGCCAGCGCGCCGGTTACAGGGATGCCGCCAAAAAGGGCGGAACCAATGTTGGCCACGCCCTGACCCACCAACTCCATGTTGGGGTCATGGAGCGAGCCTGTCATGCCGTCGGCCACTGTGGCGGAAAGGAGCCACTCCACTCCTGCCAGAAAGGCAATCGTCAAAGCCGTGGGCAAGAGTGCAACAGCCTTGGCTACCGACCACGCAGGCAGCGAAGGCGCGGGAAAGGAGGCGGATATTTCGGCGAACCTGGTGCCGATGGTATCTGCCTGAGGCAGCAGGAAGGCAATAAAAGTTGCGGCCAGAATGGCAATCAGCGTGCCCGGGATGCGGCGGTTGATCCTGGGCCACAATAGGATAACGGCCAGCGTAAACGCGCCGATCACCAGCGTTTGCCAGGTCGTTGTGCCGATGGCATGGAAATAGGCAGCCCATTTGTGCAGAAATTCCGCCGGTACGGGCCCGGTTTTAAGCCCCAGAAAATCCCCCACCTGGGTGGAAAAAATCACAACGGCGATGCCGCTGGTGAAGCCGGAGACAACCGGATAGGGAATAAACTCCAGCAGCTTTCCAAAGCGCAATATGCCCGCTAAAATCAACATCACGCCTGCCATCAGCGTAGCCATGATGAGGCCGTCGGTACCATATTTTGCAATAGCCCCGGCCACGATCACCACGAAAGCGCCAGTGGGGCCGCCTATTTGAACGTTGCAGCCGCCCAGCATCGATACGAGGAACCCGCCTATGATGGCGGTCACCATTCCCCTTTCCGGAGATACGCCTGAGGCAATGCCAAGCGCGATAGATAGAGGAAGCGCGATAATGCCAACGATGATTCCGGCTGTCAGGTCTTTTACAAATTTCCCCCGGGAATACTGTTTCAGGCATGCGAAAAAAGCAGGTCTCATCCGAAACGGCTCCTTTTCTCATATGTGGCGATTTGAGCACGACAATCCATAGCATAGCACGGAACCCAGGCGGACGCAACGGAAAAAGCCCATAAATCGACACCATTCGCGCCTTGCAATTTTACCAAAGGGAGGGATATAATGAGATGAACAGCTTACTGGAAAGCGGGGTGCATCTTTTGCCCGAGGAACGGGAACGGATCCTGGACATGCTATCCCAAGTGCCGGGAAAAGCAAGCATGTATTACAAAAACCTGATCACCGGCATATCCTTCTCCTACCAGCCCGACCTTCCCCTGATCGCAGCAAGCGTCATTACGCTGCCCGTCATGGCCGAAGCGTTCTGGATGCTAAGGGATAAAGAAACGGCGGAGGATGGAAGGTTCTGCATTGAGGCTTCCCATAAGCTGCCTTCCTGCGGTGTTTTAAGCTATCTGCGCAGCGGCATGGAGGTAACGGTTCTGGACCTTGTAACGCTGATGATCATCGTCAGCGACAATACGGCCACCAACCTGCTGATCAATTTCCTGGGGCCTGATGACATCAACGAAACGCTGCGCACCCTGGGTGCCACAAACAGCAGGCTGAACCGCCGCCTGTTTGAACCGGAGCTTTCCCGCCGCGGCATACAGAATTACATCACCGCCGGGGATATGGGGCGATTGCTGGAGAAGATATACCGGGAGGAAGCTGTTTCTCCCGAGGCCAGCCGGAAAATGCTGTACATTTTAACCTGCCAGCAGCTAAACGGCAAAATCCCATTCTACCTGCACAGCCGCAATATCCGCGTGGCGCACAAAACCGGCGAGGACGACGGCATTACCCATGACGTAGGGATCGTATTTGCCAAAGAACCGTTTGTGCTGTGCCTGTGCGCCAATGAGGCGGATGTTCCCGCCTTTGAACGGCTGATGCAGGATGTGGCCCGGATGCTGGCCGACGCGCAGACCAATGCATGAAGAAAGGAATTCTTTATGAAGAAGTTATTGATCGTAGTAGATTATCAAAATGATTTTGTGACCGGAAGTCTTGGTTTTCCCAAAGCGGAAACGCTGGAGGATCTCATCTGCCGAAAAATTGCCACATACCGCAACGCGGGAGACGACATTGTTTTTACACTGGATACCCACGGCGGCGATTATCTTGAGACAATGGAAGGCAAAAAGCTGCCCATCACCCATTGCTCCCGCAGCAGTCAGGGTTGGCAGTTATTTGGCAAGGTAGCGGCCCTGAGGTC
>JAEWWY010000573.1 GCA_023458835.1 Bacillota bacterium | reverse complement strand
GGTTGACCAGCCCTTTTTCAATGCCCTGGGTATCCGGCCTGAAGGCTGCCTGGGTTTGGGTTTGGCGCTTTTTGCCCTTTGAGAAGGCGGTTGTGTATACATGCATATTCATGGGGGCTTCCTTTCCTCCGGCTCATCGCGCCTTGCAGGAATGGCGGATGATGATATTTCCTTCCGTTTTTCTGATGCTGCCCTCCTGCCCTTCGTGGATCAAGCGCATCAGCTCGCGGGTCACAAGCTTGCCCTGGGATTGAAAGCAGGTGCGGATGGTGGTCAGCGGTGGGGTAAGCAGCTCACAGGTCTCGATATCGTCGCAGCCGACGATGCTCACATCCTCCGGGATGCGGACACCCGCATTGCGCAATGCCTCCATGATCCCGATGGCGCTCAGGTCATTGGAAGCGAAGATTGCGTCCGGCAGCGCGTGTCCCTCATCCAGAAAGCGTTTCATTTCACGGAAGGCGGCATCCCGCTCGAAGCGGCCCTCCAGCAGGTTTTTTTTGCCAAATGGCACGCCGGCCTGCGCAAGGGCATGCAAAAACCCGTTTTGCCGCTGAACGCTGTCGTAATTGTCCAGGAATCCGTATACGTGCATCAGGTTGCGGTGCCCAAGGCTCAGCAGGTAATTGCCCGCCATCTCCCCCTGGCGGAAGGAGTCGAACAGCACGCTGGAAACCGTGGGCCCCTGCGCTTCCCTGTCCAGGAACACCACGGGGCACCGGGCTTGCGTAAGCTTGTCGACGATTTCCTGCTCAATGCCTTCCGAGAGGACGACCGCACCATCCACGCGCCTGCCAATCAGGTTGTTCAGCAGTGTGGAAGAGCGTTTGGTAATGTAGACATGCAGTTCATACCCGCGTTCCTCGCAGGCCATGTGTATCGAGTCGGCCAATACGCCATAGAACGGCCCCGCCATGGAGGAAACGAACAGGCCGATTGCAATGCTTTCCTTGGCGCGCAAATTTTGCCCGTTCTGGTTGGGGATGTAATTCAGCCGCTCGGCAACCTGCAGCACATGCTCCTTCGTTTTGGGATGCAGGACATCTACATTATTCAGGGCGTTGGAAACCGTTGCGATCGACACGCCGGCCTCCCTCGCCACATCCTTGATGGTTGGTTTTTTCATACCGCTCTCCCTGCCTTTTGCTTCACGCCGGCCCCTCTATGATATCAGATAAGTCAAATGCTGTTCGCCATGGTGACAACGGCGTCGATATCCACCTGTCCCAGCTCCGCCTCCAGGCGGATGACCGATGAAGGCGAATTGGCGATGCGAAGGCGGCCAATGATCTGCTTTTCCGAAAGCGCCCCCAGGTCAAACCTTCCAAGCAGCGTATCATCCTGGTAAACGGCCAGGCGCGAAGCTGTATCGCAATAGCAGTGGATCTCCACCCGTGACTGCACCGTGATATCGTACAGGGAATAGCAGGCAAACTCACCCGGGGAAAGGCGCAGCACAAAACGCCGCCAGCGCGAGTCGAAATAAAACGCCTTTTCCATATGGGGGAACCGTTCCACAATTTCCATGCCGGTCAGGCGGCGGTAATCGGCCAGGCTGCATTCGCCGCGCCGGCTCAAATACGAAACGCCCTTTCCCGGCAGCTCGTCAAAGTCCGTGCCGCGGATCCGGCAGCCGGGCGTGCGGAAGACATAGGCCGCAAGCTCCTCGTTGATGCGGCAATTGCCGATCTTTATGTTTTCAAGAAATTCATTGAAAATGCGCTGCGCTTCCAGATAGCCGGGATGCGGCCCGCCCTTTGCGTAGCCGATGATCCTGTCCCAGCCTTTGGGCACATTGATGGAACAGGGGGAGTTTTCACACGCCATCTTCTTCCATGGCCACAGGTTGAAGCCGATGCCCAACTGTGCCGCCATGGGATACATGGCCGAGAACCATTCTAGTGCATTCTCGCCCGTTTCGCCCAGCCACAGGGGAGCGTTCCACCTTTGGGAGGCCTCCAGGAACGGCCTGTAGCACTCAATATCCGGGATGCAGGCATACCGGTGGAAATGGATCACCATTTTGGGATCGTACTGCTTGCAGAACACATCCAGCGAGGTGGCCCAGTGGTGCCCCTCAAGGGTGATCAGGTGGCGGCTGTCCACTTGGCGGATGGCGTCGATGCACTGCTCGTAGAACGCTTTCAGCTTTGGCAAAAGGTATTCCTGGTCGATGTCCCCTGGGTGGCGCACCGGCCGCAGCGGCTCATTCAGCAGGTCATATCCGCCCACGATCCAGCGGTCCTTATAGCGCTCGGCAATCTTCTGCCATAGGGCGATGCCCTTGTCAAAGCAGTCCTGGTCCAAAAGAAGGCGGGCCACATCATCAACGCTGTCATCGATGTTCGCCCCTGTCTGGCCTCCGGGCGCGCCGTGCAGATCAATGAAGGCGTACAGCCTGTGCTTTTCGCACCATTCCACCAGCAGGTCCAGCAGCTCGAAGCCCGTATCCAAAAAGCGCAGCCCGGGCCCTTCCTGCAGAAACAGGCGGGCATTGATGGGGATGCGCACGGAATTATAGCCCATCTCGGCCATCATCTGCAGGTCTTCCTCCGCAATATAGGCATCGCGGTATTGCTTCCAGAAGCCGTCTGCATACTTTTTGCCGGTCAGCTCCTCCACGACAGCCTCGATGCGGCGCGGCCTGTCAAAGCGTTCCGCCCCCTCCGACAGCCACATGTACCCTTCGCATAGCAGCCAGTTGCCAAGGCCCCATCCGGCGAGCGTGATCTCCTCACCGTTCCCGTTGATGATCCTGCGGCCGTCAACATCAAGAAACCCCTGCACCCGCTCGCGCCTGATCGCATTTTTCAATGAAAACACCCCACTTTGGTAAAACCGCCGAAAACCGAAGTTTTCGGCGGTTGTTCTTCCCGTTCCTGCCGCATTGGGAAGCAGCCGGCAGATTTTTATCCGCCTGTGACCCGTCGGGCCGCTTCCTGACGCCGCTTATACGAATGTTATTTGTATCCGTATTCCTCACAATAGGCGAGCCACTGCTCGTTGAAGCCGTCGCGGCAGGCCTGCAGCCCGGCCTCGTCCACCTTGTTCAGGAATTCGGCTACGGCAGCCTCCACATCCGGCACAAGGCCGGCCTGCAGCGGGGCCAGATACTGGCGCATTACGTTGGAAACGGCCGTGCGCTCCGCCTCATAGTCCGCATAATCCTCTGTGAAGCCGCCAAAGATGTGCACATTGGGGAACTTGGTCTTTTTGGCGATTTCATTGTACTGGTCGAACATGGCCTGGAGCACCACGTCGGATTGCTGTATCAGCTTGAACTCGTTGACCCGCAGGTTCCAGGTGTTCAGGTTCTCATAGCGGAACTTGTCGGACAGGTTGTTGTACACGCCATCCTTCATCTCGTAATGCACGCCCTCGACACCGCACTGTACCAGGCGGTTCATGGCTTCGTCGGTCATGAAGTAGTTGAGCACCATCATGGCCCGCTCGGGGTTTTTGCAGCCGCGGACGATAGCGGTGCCGTTTTGCGTGGCATGGCCCGGATACATCACGCCCGTCACCTCGCCATAGGCGACATAAGCGCTCTTCCATTCGGGATGCTCGCGCTCAAACGTGGTGGCGGAGGCAATCTGCTTGTTGGGGTTCATGCCCGCCACTTCGGCTACGCACAGGCCATTGTTGTACGCTTCGGCATCGTTGGTGTCAGACAGCGCGCTCTTGGACCAGAAGCCCAGATCCGCCCACTTCTTCATCAGCTTGCAGTCTTTAATGAACTGCTCGCTCTTCCAATAATCAAACACGTCGGCGGGGGTTTCATAATTGGCGGCCAGGCCGTAGGGCAGGCCGTTGGAGCTGACCCAGGGATAGACGATGTTGAAGATGTTGTAGGCGTCAAAGGCCACCATCAGGCCCTGGCTCTCCGCCGTGGTGGGGCGCAGGATGCCCATTTCCGGCTCATGCTCCTTGATGCCCAGGAAATACGCCTCCATGTCCTCCAGCGAATCGGGTACCGGCAGATCGTACTTTTCACGCAGGTCCTCGCGGTACTTGATGCCCAGGGGCACATACTCGGGCCACAGCGCCGGGACGGCATATACTTCGCCGTCGATGCGGCACATGTTCAGCATCTCTTCGCCTACCCGCGTGCGCAGCTCGGGGGCATAGGTGTTCAGCAAATCGTCCAGCTCCAGGAAGGCGCCGGCTTTGGACAGCAGGCCATAATCCAGCCAGTTGGCAATGTAGATCAGGTCCGCGCCGCCGGAGGTCAGCTCGGTGTTGTACTTTTGCTTGAAATCGGTCCAGGTGGAGAAACGGAAATCCACCGTCGCGTTGAGCTTCTCCAGCAGTACCTTGTTCACCGCTTCTTCCACGACGGCTTCATCTTCCGGGGCGTCGCCCATCACGTAGAACACCAGGTCAACGCGCTGGCTAAGGTCGGGCGCGGCCGCCTGGGCAAAGGCCGGGACGGCAAGCGTCAGCGCCATGCACAAAACAAGCAGTGCGCTTAAGGTTTTCCTCCAGGTATTCATGACAAAACCTCCTGACAATTTTATAAAAGCGCGTACGCTTTTATTTCCCTGTCACGCTCATCCCTTGACCGCGCCGATGGTGATGCCGCTGACAAAGTACTTTTGCACAAAGGGGTAGAACAAAAGCACCGGGCCGGTGGCGATTACAGCCATGGCCAGCTTTACGGCCTGAGTGGGCATATCCGCCATGTTGATGTTTGTATTCTGCGCCATCTGGCGCATGGCCTGGGTCGCGTTGACCATGTCATACAGGTAAAACTGCAATTGCCATGTATCGCTGCTGATGCTGAACATGGAGGAGCGGTACCAATCGTTCCAGTAGCCCAGGGCCAGAAACAGCCCCACCGTCGCAAGGCCCGGGCCGATCACCGGCAATACGATCCGCCAGAAAAGCCGCCAGTGGCCGGCGCCGTCCATCTTGGCGGACTCCACAATGGCGTCGGGCACCGCGCCTGTGATAAAGGTGCGCATGAGGATCACCAGAAACGGCGTCATCAGCGCCGGGAACCAGATGGCTACCGTGGAGCCCTTCAGCCCCAGCACGTTGGCGTATATCAGGTACCAGGGGATCATGCCCCCGCCGAATATGCTTGTGAAGTAGATCAAAAACGCCACGGTGTTCCGGTATTTGAATTCCTTGCGGGAAATGACATAGGCCGTCAGCGTAATGATGAAAAGCCCCAGGGATGTACCCACCCCCGTGTAGTAAAAATTCATCTTGTACGCCTGCATGATGCCCTTGGGGGATTCGAAAATGGTCTTGTACGCGGCCAGGGTAACATCCCGCGGGAAGAGGCTGTACCCCTCACGCAGAATGGTGGTGTTGCTTGTCAGGGAACCGGAAATGATCATGATGAAGGGCAGAATGCACATGGCGGAAAGAAGGGTCAGCATCACGACCTTGATCACATCGAATACGATCTGAGCGGAATCCTTGGGCCGCATTGTCCGGCGCCTCCTTTCTTAAAACAGCACATACTCGGGGTTTTTGCGCTTGATCAAAGCGTTTGTGACCATGATGATCACAAAGCCGAACAGCGACTGGAAAAGGCCGGCGGCGGTGCCCAGCCCCATGCTCAGGGGCTGCGTGGTGGTAATGCGGTACACATAGGTATCAAAGATGTCCGTGGCGTTGTAAAGCGCTCCATTGTGGCCCACAAGCTGGTAGAACAGCTCGAACTGCCCCTTCATGATGCTGCCCAGCGCGTAGAGCAGCAAAATGATGAACGTAGGCTTCAAGAGCGGCAGCGTGATGTAGCGTATCCGCTGGAAAATGTTCGCACCGTCGATCTCGGCCGCCTCGTAATACTCGCTGCTGATCCCCATGATGGTGGCCAGGTATACCACCATGCCGTAGCCCACGTTTTTCCAAAGGTAGAACAGGGTGATGAAAAAGGGCCAATAAGAGGGATTGTTGTAAAAATCCGCCCGCTGCCCGCCCAGGGAAACCACCAGGTTGTTGACCAGGCCCATGTCATATTCGAACAGGTTGTATACCAGCACCCGCAGTATGACGTAGGACACGAAGTATGGCATGAAGATCATTGTCTGCGAGGTTTTTCTAAGCCGCTTCCTGGCCACATGGCTGATGAGGATCGCGAAAAAAACCTGCGCGATATTGCCGAGGCCGATGAACGCCAGGTTATACAAAACCGTATTGCGCATGAGCCTTACAAGCTCCGCCTTGAGCAGGAATTCGAAATTCTTCAGCCCCACGAAGGGGCTGGCAAAAAGATGGTCGCGGAAATTGAATTGCGTGAAGGCGAAATAGATGCCTGCCATGGGCAGATAGTTGTTGATCAGGAAAAAGAGGAAGCAGGGGATCAGGAACGCGAACAGGATCCAGTTCTTTTTCAGCTCGTGCAGGAAGCCATGCTCCCTGCGGAGGGCGCGTTCCCGTTTTTCTATGGCCTTGCTGGCGATATAGGCCAGCGCGGATACAAGCGTCACCGCATAAGCCGGGAACGCGGCGCGGAAGCCCGCCATGCCGAATCTGGCATTGGCGAACGCGGCGAACCCCAGCGTGCCCAAGCCGGCCAGAAAGCTGAATATCATGGCGGCCTGGGATTTGGAGCATAGGCGCAAAAGGGTGCTTTTCCTCTCATACCGCCGGAATACAAAGGAAAACAGCGCCGCCAGATGAAAATAGACCGCGACGGCCGCCAGCAGCAGCAGGACGGAGGCGTATATCCCCAGTGCGCCCTGCTTTGTCAGCTCCACAAAGGAAAGCAGGCTGAAGGGGTTGTAAGCGGCATGCAAGGCTTCAATGACCTTCGCCTTGAGCTTTAAGGCTTCATAAAGCGGCTGGGCGTTTATCACGGTGAGCCAGTTTGCCATGGGCAGGCACAAGGCCAGTATCATCAGGGAAGCCAATGCATTAAGGCTCAGCCCCAGCTTTCTGGAGGCGATATCCCTTTCCAGGAAAGCTGAAAAACGGGATTCCCTTAAAATAACCATGAGCATCTACCTCCCGCATGGTCTGAGCATCCTTCCGCCCGCTTCCGCAAGCATGAGCAGATTATACTTTCGATTCTATTTAAAACGTTTTAATTTAGGGAAAGTATAGCACATGTGCAAAGTGAATGCAACACCTTTTTTGTTTTTGACACTATTCACCATGGAAAACCAATGCCGCGCCGAAGAATATCGTGCTTTTACCCGCGGACGGAATGTGCTATACTAATGGAAATTGAAACGTTTATATAGGAGGGTGAAACCATGCCCGACAAAGCCATCAGCCTAAAGGGCCGGACCTTGATCCATGCGCAGGCCCTTATCGAGGCTCCGGGGGAACTGCTGCTGAATGCCCAGGAGGAGGGGGCCCGCGTCCACTTTTCCGGCGGGCCGGATCTGTTGGACAGCGCTAATTACCTGGTCTTCGACATTGAGCTGCAGGCGGAGCAGTCCGTATGCGTCATGCTGGATTTCTGGGACCTGAATACGCCTGCCGGGGAAGAATCCAACTTATGGGTAAAAGTCGGCGTGCTGCCGAATCTGCGCACGCGCATCGCCTTTCCGCTTGCGCGTTTGGACAGCCGGGAGATGTTCATCGCGCCCACGCCGGGCCAGCTAAAAATGGTGGTGTTCGGGAAGCCGGTAGCCAGGGAGCGTGTTTCCCATTTCTCCATCGGCACCGTACGCACCCAGATGCCCTGCCGCCTGGCGATTTTCAACCTGCATCTGGCCGATGAGCTGCCGGAATTTCCGCTGCCCGCCAATGACAGGCGCGTGGATGCCATCGGCCAATATATCCCAAAGCGCTGGCGCGGCACATGCGGCGGCGAGGAGGAGATGACAACCTGCTTGCAGGCGTTGTATTTGGAAGCATCCATGGCGCCGGACCGGTTTTCAAACCCCGGCTGGGATGCGCATGGCGGCGATACCGGCATATCCTTTGCCGCCACGGGTTTTTTCCGCCGGGAAAAGCGGGATGGTCGCTGGTTTTTGGTTACGCCGGGAGGCAGCGCCTTTTTTTCCAACGGCATAGACTGCGTCACCTTCGCGCCGGGCCGCGTAGACGGCATGGAGCCCTTCTTCACCTGGCTGCCGGACCGGGCCGACAACCGGTTTGCCCCGTGCTGGTCCATTTCGCGGGACGGTTTTACCATGTTCGATTTTCTCAAGGCCAACCTGATCCGCGCCTTTTCGGACCGCTGGTTTGAATGCTGGTGCGTAATCACAAGGCACCTCCTGAAAAAATGGGGCTTCAATACCATCGGCAACTGGTCCGACCCAGAGTTCATTCGCTGGGCCCATATGCCCTATGTGTGGCAGATGTCGGATTTTCCCACCACCCAAAGCGTCATATTCCGCGATTTTCCCGATGTGTGCAGCGAGGAGTATGAAAAAAACAGCCGCCGCTTTGCGCAGCAGTTGTCTTTTTACAGGGACGATCCCTGCCTGATCGGCTATTTCATGCGCAATGAGCCCACCTGGGCCTTTGTGGAGGGCGTGTGCATCGCCGAGGAGCTGCTGGCGAATCCCGGGTGCTTCAAAAGCAAGGACGCGCTCATCGATACGCTGCGGGAAAAATACGGGACGGCGGAACGTCTCAATGAAGCCTGGGGCACCGGCTTTGCGGATTTTGACGGCCTGCGGCAGCCCATCGGGAAGGCCCGCGCCCTTTCACCCGCGGCGGCGCAAGACCTGGATGCCTTTTCCCGCCGGCTCTATGCGCTGTACAACAGCATTCCGGCCAAGGCGTGCAAATCCGTGGATCCCAACCATATGAATCTGGGCATGCGCTACGGCTATATCAGCCAGCCGGATATCGTGGCCGGATGGGAGCATTTTGACGTGTTCTCCATCAATTCCTATTTCGTGTCGCCGGTGGAACAGACAAAGCAGGCGGCGTCACTGATGGATATCCCCATCATGGTGGGCGAATACCATTTCGGGTCCCTGGACAGCGGCATGACCGCCACCGGCCTTCGCGCTGTAGAGACCCAGGCGCAGCGCGCCGATGCCTACCGCTATTTCCTGGAGCAGGGTGCGGCCCATAGCCATTTTGTGGGCGCCCATTACTTCACGCTGTACGACCAGCCGGTGCTGGGGCGCTTTGACGGGGAGAACTATCAAATCGGCCTTCTGGACGTGACCCACCGGCCCTATGAGGAATTCACGGCGCATCTGCCCGGCTGCCATAACGCCACCTATGGCGTCATCAAGGGAATGGAAAAGCCCTGGGACAAAAAAGCCCGGGAGATCCCCAAGGTCGCGTATTAGGCGTCCTTGTGGTTTGTCAGCTATAGAAGCAGCGATTTTCACGATCCCAGGCAGAGGAGCCAAGAATACTACTTCAAATCATTAATGCGCAGATGAACGCTAGCGTATAGGATACGAGCAAGCCCCGCACGCCGTCATCCTGAGGAGCGTGCGACGAAGGATCTTTAAGCAGCATGGAAGACAAAGATCCTTCACGCAGTGAGGGATGACAGTTGGCGGGGTTGAACTCACTTTCAGAGCATTGCTTCATAGACGCATTCATGTTTTGAATCGGTATAAATAAACAACGCCGCAGGGGCGATTGGTAATCGCCCGTCAAGTGACATATCCTGACCGCATCATGGGGGCGATTCATAAGTGCCCGCCTGGTTCAGTCAAAACACATGGACATGGGGTTCCGCCCGGCGGCAGGCCGGCCAGGCCGGAACCCCTTCGCCATTGGGGTCACCCCGTATTACGAAGTTTGTAAAGAAGGAGACCATCTCCTCCGACAGAACATAGTCCGCCGGCCCCATGGGCCGCCAGCTTCTGCCCAAAGTCCCGAATTCATACCAGAGCTCCGCCGAATGAAAAGCGCCCGCGCCGTCGCCCGGCAGCTTCCGCGTAAAAAAGTATACGTAGGCGGGCCTCCTTCCCAAGTCCTCCTGCAAAAAGCTCCAGTGAAGGAAGCCGTTATATAGCGGCGGCTTTTTGCTGTGTTCATAGCGGCTCTCCTCCGGTCCCGGGCAGGAAAGGGCGCAAGTGATCTTCACGCCGCAGATTTTTGCTTGTCTTCAAAGCGGTAGATATCAATAAAATTATTGTGAAAACATAAATGGAGTTGCCCAGGATGCTTTCTTGACGGCCCTTGACAGGCAACCGAGATTTTGTTACCTTGGTAACAAGAGCAAGAAATCAGTACCGGACCCTGATTTGGAAACTTGTGTAAGGTGGCTGCCCAACGTCCTTCCCATTCAGGGATACTTTCAAAATGAGGTGCAATGTTTTGTCCAAGCCCCGCCGCAGCCTGTACAGACGGTACTTTGCAACTTACTGCGCTATCTCTATGATCCCGGTATTTGTGATTGTATCGGCAGTGATTGTCATCATGGACGCGAACCATACAAATACCGCCCGGGAGTTGTATCGCCGGGCGGTGACACAGGCCGCGGCGCACATCGATGCGGTGGTGGGGGAAATGCAATCCTCGGCGACGGACTTTTCCAGGGACGCGACAGTGACCGATCTGCTCACGAAGGAACCACAGAAGTCGGATGAGTTGGCTTCGGCATTCACTGCTTATTTGAAAAGCATGGAGCAGCGAAGTCGCATCAAGTCTTCCGTCCTTTTTTACCGGGTGGGAGACACGCAGTTGTATACCTCCGAAGGGGTTAAGCCCTATGCCGGCTTTGAGACGGACATAGCTGGCGAGGCGAACCTTTCCATGTCCAGTTTTTTCACGCGGCTGAACAGTGTTACCTCTATGACCGTATGGCTGCTGGATGCGCCGCAAACAGTGCCGATGAAGGACTCTTCCCTGGTCGCCTTTGCCTTTCCGTGCTTTTCCATTGACACCGCCCGGAGGGGCACGCTGGTCTATTTAGTGAAGGAAGCGGAGTTAAGCGGCGTTGTCAGCGGGTATCTGGGTGCGCAGCCCGCTTACCTGTACCTTTACTCCCCGCTCTATAATCTCATCTGCGCCCTGGAGGAGCAGCCCCAAACCGATGCTGAGCGCAATCGGACACTGCACGGCGCCTCTGCTTCGGTATCCAATATTATCATCTCCGCCAAAGGGTATCAGGCGCTGCGGCATATGACCGATCTGTACGGATTTCAGATCATTGCCTGTGTGGAATTGGAACGATTTTACGGGGATATGAAACAGCTAAGGACCGAGACGCTTCTCATCGGTCTCGCCGTGACTGGGCTGATCCTGGTAGGAGCTGTGCTTTTAGCCTGGTACTCTTACCGGCCCATCCGCAACCTTCTCAATACCATTGGCCCGGACGACAGGGAGGAGGAGATGGGTGAATTTGCCAGCATTGACCGGCACCTTACCAACGTGCGCTCCGAGATGTTCAAGCTCCACGAGAAGCTGGCTATGCAGCGGCCCATGGTCCGGGACAGGTTCCTGCTATCCCTCTTGCGGGGAACAATGGATGAGGCTGCCCTGGAGCAGATGCAAAGTGCGTGCCCGGATCTTGACCCGGGGGAAAGGAGTATTTGTGTGATGCTGGCCTTTGGCCAGGGCAAATCGCTGATGTACTCTCAGCATCTTCTGGAGCGGCCCACCCTTCCCGGCGCTGCTGTCCACGGTGTATATCTTGAGGATGAACGCATCTTCGCGCTGCTTCTGTTTCTTTCTGATAAAGCGGATCGGCGGGTGGAGCAGGCACGGGATCTGCTGAACCTGCTGCGCAGTCAGAACATTCCCGAACCCCCGGTACGCGCCGGTGAGATTGTATGCGGCGCGGAGCGGATCCCTACATCCTTCCTGCAAGCCTATATTGCCATGAACAGCTCCGCCTCCAGAGAAGTTTCTCTTTACGCATCAGAGGCACCGGAGGTAAAGGCGGGCTTCAATACCATGGGGGAGAACACCGCGGATCTATACCTGCAAAGCTTGCGTAGCGTGGACGGCGGTACCGCCCTCCATTTGCTCAACAGTCTCCTTGAAACCATGAAAGCAAGCCCTGCCAGCATGCTTAACGCTAGTTATCTGCGTTTTGACCTTTTCTCCAGGGCTTTGTCCCTATGCGAACAAGAGGCCGCCATACCTTTTCGGCAGGAAGCTGCCGACATTCGCCTGTTTTCCGATGAGGAACGCTTTGCTTCCCTGATGACCAGGCTGACGGACGCCAACTGCCGCGCGGTTTCCCAAAAGCGCGATTCTGCCCAGCGGGAAAGCCGCAGGATGATCCTTGCCGTCCTCCGGGAGCACTGTTTCGAACCCGATTTCTCCTTGACCCGCTTGGCGGAGCTTACCGATTATTCCGCCACATACATCAACCGCTGCCTTCGGGAGGAAACCGGGTACAGCTTTCTGCAGCTTGTATCCATGAACCGCATCGCCCGGGCCAGGCAGGATCTGGTAGGAACCGATGACCGGATCAAGGACATTATCACGCGGGTTGGATATCTCGATATGGCAAGCTTTGCCCGCAAGTTCAAGGAGATGGAGGGCGTCACGCCTGGAGAATATAGGGAAATCCACCGTATAGGGAAATGAACGGGGAGACACAGCGCTTTCCGCTGCTTCCTCTTTATCCCTTGTGTATTCGTTTCGCATGCTCCTGTCAGATCCGCATAGCAGCCCCCGTGCGTTTCGCATAGTGGTTTGGAAACCACTTGTTGCGCTTCCCGGGGGCTTTGCATTATCGTGATCTTATCCCGTTCTGCAGCTCCATGGGCAAAGCGGCGGAAGGATTTTGACGGATAACGGGGGAACACTATGACGACGCTCACCGACACAAGGCCTGCAAGAGTCCGCCAGGGCAGCCTGGCACGCCGCTTCTGGCGCTTTCGCTACATCTATATCATGCTTGTTCCCGTAGTGGCCTATTATCTGCTGTTTCATTATGCCACAATTTATTACGCATGGATCGCCTTCCAGGACTACAAGCCCATGAGGGGTATCGCAGGGAGCAAATTCGTGGGCCTTGCCAACTTCCGGGAGTTCCTAAATGGGGTCTACGCTTGGCGCGTAATCCGCAATACCCTACTGCTGAACCTGTATCAGATCTTATTCTCCTTCACGGCGTCCATCGTGTTCGCCCTGATGATTAACCAGATGGCGGAGAACGGCTACCGCAACCTCATCCAGACTGTGACATACATGCCTCACTTCATTTCCATTGTGGTGGTGTGCGGACTGCTGATGGAGTTCGGCGAATCCACTTCCCTGTTCAACGATGTAATCGCGATTTTGGGCGGCCAGCGGTCCAGCCTGCTTTCCAACCCGGTCAATTTCCGTACCATATATATTGCCTCCGACATCTGGCAGGAGATGGGCTGGGGCACCATCATTTACCTCGCCACCCTTTCCGGGGTGGACCAATGCCTCCACGAAGCGGCCACCATTGATGGAGCGGGCCGCATCCGCCGGATCATCCATGTGAATATACCATCTATCCTGCCGGTGATCGTGGTGCAGTTGATTATGCGGGTGGGCCGAATGAAGGTGTTGGGCTACGAAAAGACCATTCTATTATACAATCCCGCCACCTACGAGACTGCGGACATCATCTCCAGCTACGTTTACCGCAAGGGCTTATACGAAATGGATTACAGCTACGGCGCCGCGGTAGGTCTGTTCAATTCTGCCGTAAACCTTATCATCCTGCTGCTGGCCAATCGGTTCAGCCGGAAGGTGACAGGAACGAGCTTGTGGTGAACGGGGAGAACTGGCCATGATCGAACAGCGGGACTTCAAGCGTCGGACGCTGACGGCATTGAATTATTTTATTATCACCATTATCGCCTTGCTTTGCCTGTATCCGCTGCTCCATGTGCTGGCGGCTTCCCTTTCAGACCCCCTCCGCCTGATTCGCCACCAGGGCGCACTTTTTTGGCCCGTTGGCTTCTCATTTAAAGGATATGAGACGGTTTTCCGCAACCCTAACATCCTGACGGGCTATATGAACACGCTTATTTATGTTGTGGCGGGGAGCGGGATCGGCATGGTCCTTACGCTCCTGGGCGCCTATGCGCTAGCA
>JAEWWY010000572.1 GCA_023458835.1 Bacillota bacterium | reverse complement strand
GCATCATGGGCTCCAGACGCTCATACAACGCCCGGTACCTTTTATATCCTTCGTCATAGGTTTCTTGAAGGCGGGCATCGGGTTCATGGGTACGCCTGACGGCAATGGTCTTTTCCACGGCTTCCCGAAAGCCGCCGTATACCCCTGTGCCCACGCCGGCCAGGATGGCGGCGCCCAGCGTTGTTGCCGTGTCGCTTTGGGGCACCTCGATCCGCTTCCCCGTTACATCCGCCTTGATCTGCGTCCAAACGGCGCTGTTGGCGCTGCCGCCCATGGCGCGCATGGAATGGACGGCGGCACCGGCGTCCATGGCGGCCTCCAGGTTATGCCGCAAGGCATAGGCCACGCCCTCCATGCACGCGCGTATCAAATGACCGCGGGATTTGGCGTAATCAAGCCCAAAGAAAACGCCGGACGCGTTGGGATTCCAGATGGGGCTGCGCTCCCCCGCCATGTAGGGCAGGAAAAGAACGCCGCCGCTTCCGGCAGGCACGCTCCCGGCAAGCCCGCTCATTTCATCAAAGCCCAGCTCCGGGCAGACCGTCTCCCGCAGCCACTTGAGCGCACCGCCACCGCCGGTGGTGCCCCCCTGCAAAAGCCACCGGCCCGGCACCACGTGCATGCCCAGAATCAATCTTGCGTCGGCGGCATATTCGCAAAGGCAGATGCTCATCCCGCCCGCCTGGCCCCCCTGCTCCTGGGTTTGGCCCTCCTCGGTCACGCCGGCGCCCAGCGTGCCGCAGGCCGCGTCCAGCCCGCCGGCCACAACGGGGGTACCCGCAAGCAGCCCCGTCAGCCCAGCCGCCTCGCCGCTCACCCCGCCCACCACCTGATGGGATGCAAACAAGGGCGGCAGAAGGCCGCGCCGAAGGCCCATGCGGTTGCACATGGCATCATCCCAGCGGCCGCGGCGCATATCAAAACAATGGCAGCCGTACCCCTGGGACAGGTCATGGGAAAAAACGCCTGTCAGTCGGTAAACAATAAAGCTGTTGGATTGCAGAACAACGCTTGCCCGGCTGTATACATCGGGCAGGTTTTCCTTATACCAGAGCATTTTGGGCAGCGTATAGCTGGGCGCAAGCGGGTTCCCGCACAGGGCGAACAGCTCTTCCTCGGGGATTTCCCGCTTCAGCGCGCTGCAAACATCCTTGGCCCTTGTATCCGTCCAGATGGGATTGGGGCAGAGCACATTCCCCGCCCCATCCACGGCGATGGCAGACCAGCTTTGCCCGTCTACACCAATGCCGGCGATTTGGGCCGGGTCCACCCCGCCTGACGATAAACAAGCCTGTATCGCCTGGATGGCGGCATGCCACCATGCATCGGGATCCTGTTCCGCCCATCCCGCGTGGGGGTACCGCACGGCATATTCCCCGGAGGCCTGGGTTACGACGGCGCCGTTTTCGTGGAACAGCGCGGCTTTCAGGGCCGATGTGCCGATATCGATCCCCAGCAGATATACGCCCATCGTTCACCTCACGCTTTGCCGGCGCTTTTTAGAAGCTCAATCCTGTCTCGCACAAGGGCCTTGACGGCTTCCCGGCCGCTTAGCAGATATCCCTTGGGGTCAAAGGCATCCGGCTTTTCGGCCATGGCCGTTTTAACGCCCTCCGTAAACGCGATGCGAAGCTCCGTAGCGTAGTTTACCTTGCAAATGCCGCGCTCAATGCAGGCGCGGACCTGATCGTGAGGCACGCCGCTGGTGCCGTGCAGCACCAGGGGAAGGGAAACGGCGCGATGGATTTCACTCAAGCGGTCCAGGTCCAGCTTTGGCGTTCCCTTGTAGACGCCATGGGCTGTGCCGATGGCAACCGCAAAGCTGAAAATGCCGGTGCGCCCGGCAAAATCGGCGGCCTGCGCAGGGTCGGTGTACTGCGCCTGCGCCTCGCGCCCGTCCTCTTTCCCGCCGACGGTACCCAGCTCCGCCTCCACGGGCAGGTCCCCGGCCATCTTCACAACACGGCGCGTAAGCGCAACATTCTCTTCATATGGCAGGAGGGAGCCGTCGATCATCAGGGATGTATACCCTTCCCGCATGCATTCCTCCGCCAGCTCAAAGCTGTCGCCATGGTCCAGGTGCAGCGCCACAGGCACCTTTGCGCCTTGCGCCAGACGGCCGACCATGCCCGCGAAGCATTTGGGCGGCGCATACTTCAGCGTTCCGGCTGTGGTCTGCACGATCACCGGGGCGTTCATTTCCTCGGCCGCCATAATAATCGCCTGGACCATTTCCATATTCTCGGCATTGAAAGCGCCGATGGCATAACCGCCCTTCCGCGCCTCCAGCAAAAGCCGGCGCGTTGCAACAAACGGCATTTTTGTTCCTCCATCCATAGCGTTTCGGTTTCACCTGATTATATGCATTCTATGACAGATCTGTCAATTACGGATATGCCGGTCACGCTGCCGTGGAATGAAAAGTCCATGTATCCCGGGCTTTTACACCGTCAGTATTCAATTCCCTTTCTTGCGGTGATCCCCCGGTCATAGGGATGCTTGCGCTTTACCATTTCAGTTACATAATCCGCCTTTTCCATGATCCAATCTACGGCCTGATGTCCGGTAATGACAACTTCCATGCCCCCGGACCTGCATTCTAGAAGATCAGCCAATATGCTTTCATCCAGCATTGAAAGCCGGCACGCATCCAGCGCCTCATCCAGAACCAAAAGACCGCAGGCCCCCTGTTTGGCCAAGGCCAAGGCTTCCCTGAGCATCCCGTCATGGGCGTGCCGCAATGCTTCCTTTTCCTCCCGGGACATGGATGAGAGAAATTTGCCGCCGCTTTGCCCGCGCAGCACCTTAATGCCCGGAAGCTTTTCAAGCGCCGCCAGCTCTCCGGAAAAGGAACCCTTGAAAAATTGAAGAATGACCGCCTGAAACCCCTGTCCATAGGCCCGAAGGGCCAGGCCCAGCGCCGCGGTGGTCTTTCCCTTGCCGTCACCATAGTATACGTGCATCAGCCCTGCGGATTTCATGCACCTCTCCCCCAATCCATGGACGCTATTCCCCCCACTGGGCAAGCATTCCCCGCATCCAGCCATGCACATCCATGGCATACACGGTTTCCAGATTCGCGCCAGACAAAACCTCCCGGTTATTGCCGTAGGCCACAAGCTCTCCCTGATTAAGCAGCATGGCGTGAGTGCCATACGCCCTGGCCAGGCTGATATCATGCACCACGGATATGACAGCCCGGCCCGGTTGTCTGATCCAGGCTTCAATCAGTTCAAACATTTGCTTTTGGTATTTCAGATCCAGATGGTTGGTAGGCTCGTCCAATATAATCAGGTTCGGATCCTGGGCAAAAATCTGGGCCAGAAAAGCACGCTGCAATTCACCCCCGGACAAGGTGAGCACCGACTGGCGCCGAAAGGGCAGCATGCCTGTCATCTCAAGGGCATCATGCACCTTTTTTTCCCCCTGCTCATCCGTAAAGGAAAGGCGGCCTTTTTGATGGGCATACCGGCCCAGATTCACCACCTCCTCCACCGTAAAGGCATAGCTGACCTGATGGTTTTGTGATAGCACGCCCATTTCCCTGGCCAGGGCGGAAGGGCGCATAAGCCTTACATTCCGGCCCTGAAAGCGTATTTCCCCCCGGTAATGAACACCCTGGGAAAGGGCATGGACCAGCGTGGATTTCCCCGCGCCGTTGGGCCCGGCCACCATCAGCCACTGTCCCGCCTCCAGAGAAAAACCGATATCGCTCAGCACGGTGAGGCTGCCATGCCGGACGGTGAGATGCTGTACCGCAAGCATGGTTCATCCCGCCTTTCTTACCGAATAGAAGACATATACAAACACAGCCGAGCCGATGAGAGAGGTGATCACACCGATCGGAAGCTCCAGGGGGCTTAAAACCGTACGGCCGATCAAATCGGCCAGCATCAGGAAAACGGCCCCGCCAAAGAGGCTGGCAGGCAGCAGGCGCTTGTGGTTGGGGCCCACCAGCATGCGCATGATATGGGGTATCACCAGCCCGACAAATCCGATGGTCCCGCCGATGGATACGCATACGCCGATAAGGGCTGATGCGCAAATCAGTATCCTCAGCTTCACCCGCTTCACATCCACCCCTACATGGCGGGCATTGTCCTCCCCGATGGCAAAGGCGTTCAGCTCCCTGGCGCTCAACAGCATCACTGTGCCGCAGAGGACGATGGCCGCAAACAGCGCCAGGGCATTTTGATAGCTGCTGCCGGATAATGAGCCCATGGTCCAGAACATGATGGATTTCACCTTATCCCCGGAAAAGGTGATGATCAGGCTGATCATGCTGTGTGCGAACATGGTGAAAATGACGCCGATCAGGATGATGGTGTTGGTGGCCAGGGAATGATCCAGCCGGTAGGCCAGGGACAGGATGAAGACCAGGGATAAAAACGCAAAGATCATCGCCATGAGGATGGTCCCTGCGTAGCTGATACCGGGGACGGTCAGACCAAAGGCAATGGCGATAATCGCCCCCAGGGAGGCGCCTGAGGAAACCCCCAAAGTCGAGCCGTCGGCCAGGGGATTGCGCAAAAGCCCCTGCATGGCCGCGCCGCACAGTGACAAAGCCGCCCCCGACAGAGCAACGCAGATCACCCTGGGCAAGCGCACATACACAATGATGGAGCGGGCCATCCCTTCCGGGATGGGCCGCCCCCATACCGTGTTCCAGACAGCGGTGAGCGTATCCCCAAGGGGGATATTCACGCTTCCCAGGCAGATGCACAGCAGCAAAGCCGCCAATGTACCCGCAATAAAGAGAGCATATTCATAGGGTCGGAAGCCTTCATAGCGCTTTTCCATGGGAACCTCTGATGCGGGAGAAGAAGGGCGGGGTTCCGCCCTCCTTTCCAAGCAGTGTATTTCAATTTCTTACGCCGCGGGAGCGAGGGTCTCCGGTTCGTACACGAACTTAAACAAAGCCTCGGCCGCATCCACCAAACGGGGACCGGGGCGGGCGATTTCATTGGAATCGGCATTGAGGATGGTCCCGTTTTTCACGGCCTTCAAATCCTGCCAGCCTTCCCGGCTTTTGATCTCCTCCACCGGATCGGGGCCTTCGCCATAGTACATGGTGATGGTGACGATATAATCGGGGTCGCGCTCAATCACCTGTTCCTGTGAAATTTCACCCCAACCCTGAACATCGGCAAAGGCATTCTTCAGCCCCAGCATGGCGGCCAGTTCATCCATGAAGGTACCGCTTCCGGCGGTCCAAAGTCCCCATTGCAGGGGGGATACCTCAAAGTATACTGTTTTGGAACCGTCGCCCGACGCCTTTTTTGCAATCTCTTCAAAGGATGCCTTCATGCTCTGCGTAAGGG
>JAEWWY010000571.1 GCA_023458835.1 Bacillota bacterium | reverse complement strand
ATAGGCGTAGCAGAAAGCGTCAGCACGTCCATGGTGGTCTTCATATTCTTGATGATTTCCTTGTGGCCTACGCCAAAACGCTGCTCCTCATCCACGATCAAAAGCCCCAGGTCACGGAAGACCACATCCTTGTTCAGCAGCCGGTGGGTGCCCACGATAATGTCGACCTTGCCGTCCTTCAGGTTTTGAAGCACTTCCTTCTGCTCCTTGGGCCCGCGGAAACGGCTCAGAACGTCACTGTTGACGGGAAAGCCCACAAAGCGCTTGAGAATGGTATTGTAGTGCTGCTGGGCCAGGATGGTGGTGGGGGCCAAAAAGGCTACCTGCTTGTTGTCCATCACGGCTTTGAAGGCCGCCCGCAAGGCCACCTCCGTTTTTCCGTAGCCCACGTCACCGCACAGGAGCCTATCCATATTGGTGGGCGATTCCATGTCCCGCATGATATCCTGTATGCTCTGCTGCTGGTCCGGCGTCAGCTCGTAGGGGAAATTGTCCTCAAACTGGCGGTGCCAAATGGTGTCCTTGGCAAAGGCATAGCCCTTCTGTGCCTGCCGCTTGCCATAGAGCGTAAGCAAATCAAAGGCCATGGCCTTGATACCGGCCTTCACCCTGGCCTTCTGCCGCTGCCATTCGCCGCCGCCCAGCTTGTTCAGCTTCGGCGGCTGCCCCTGGGAGCCGATGAACCGTTGCACCCTGTCCAATTGATCGGTGGGCACATACAGCTTGTCGTTGCCCTGGTATTGGATGTACAGATAATCCCTGTAGGTACCTTCGCTTTGCAGGCGGATGGTCCCCTGGTAGATGCCCACACCATGGGTCTCGTGCACCACGTAATCGCCTGTATTCAGGTCCGTAAAAGCGGCGATGCGCTCACCCGTGTTGCGCCTTGTGCGGGCCTTGCGGTAGCCCGCGCCGTAGATATCGCTGTCGGAGATGATGGCCAGCTTTATTTCCGGCCATACAAAGCCCTTGGAAAGGGTAAGCGGAAGGAGCAATACTTCCCCGATGATCAGGTTGTTTTCCAAGGTTTCGGTAAACAGGCAGGGCACGTTCATTTCCGACAGCGCCTTTTCCAGCCGCTTGCCCCTGGCCGTCCCGCCTGTAAGCAGCGCGGTACAGTACCCTTCCGCCTTCCATTTCAGGCAATCGTCTGAAAGATCCCGGAGGTTGGATTGGTAAGCGTGGGCATTCACGCCGTTCATTTCTACCAGTACGCTTGGGGAAAGCGAACCCATGCCACGCAAAAAATCAGATAGGGTGACGGTGGTGCGCCCCTTCAAATGGTTCAATACATCGCCGTATTCGAACAAAAGCTCCGCCTGGGCCGCCACAGCCTCGCCCCGCTCCAGGGCGGTCTTGAAATCCTCCTGAAAATGCAGCGTCCGGCCTGTGATACGGTCCTGAAACTGATCCGGCTGATCGATCAGGAGAATGGCCTCCGGTAGCCAGGCCATCAGCGATACCGTCCCGGGGCACAGCACATGGATCCAGTTCTGCATCCTGCGGAAGGGATAGCCGCTTTCCAGCCTGTCGGCATCATCATGGCTTTGGGCCGTCAGGCGCTCCAGCGCCGTTCCCGGCTGCATGGGCGCGGGCTTTGCGGCCGGCGCGTGCTCCTCAAAAAAGGAAGGCAGGTCATCCTCATCATCTTCCGGCAGCGGCGGCAGCTCCCTGTAGAGCCTTGGCGCTTCCTCCGCCGTCCCGGCGCGCTGCGCAAGGCAGGCCCGCATCCGCGCCGCCGCCTTCAGACAGTCGATGCCGTCCACCAGCACTTCGGCGGCGGGCGGCAGAACGGCTTCCTTGAGCTTGAGCATGCTGCGCTGGGTGATGCAGTCAAAGGTGCGGATGGAGTCTACCTCGTCGTCAAAGAACTCCATGCGCAAGGCATTGGGCTCGCTGGGGGGATACACGTCTATAATGGCGCCGCGCAAGGCGCACTGCCCCTTGCCCTCCACCATGTTCACCCGCTCATACCCGTTCTTTACAAGCTTTTCGATCAATGCCTGGGGATCAAAGCGTGCACCGGGCACAAGGCGGATGGTGGCCTCCCTAAATACCTGGGGGGCCATGTGCCGGTTCATCAGCGCTTCGGCCGGGGCGCAAAGCACGGCCACATCCCCCTGCAAAACGCGGTGCAGGGTTTCCAGCCGCCGCCATGCGCTTTCATGGCTGGACGCGCCGCGCCCAAACTCCAGCTCCTGGGCAGGCAGCGCGGCGCAGCGCCCGTCCAGCAGTTGGGAGATATCCTCCGCCGCCCTGTTGGAGTTCAGCTCGTTGTTCAATAC
Organism: Bacillota bacterium; assembly: GCA_023458835.1. Classification (GTDB taxonomy): domain Bacteria; phylum Bacillota; class Clostridia; order Christensenellales; family Aristaeellaceae; genus JAEWAH01. The sequence continues at coordinate 16,643 of JAEWWY010000571.1, read as the reverse complement.
CAGCAGCACCTGCCGCCCCGTAGCAAAGTGGAGGGCGGCGGCTATATAGGCCCGCTGCCCCTCCGACAGGCCGTACACGGAAACAACCTGTTCTTTTTTCACGCCGTCCAGCAGCTTTGCAAAGGAATCGTTTCCCTTGAGCACAGAGAACAATGCTTGCCGCATCTTTTTTTGCTGCCTCTCGAATTATTTCCCGTTGTATTTGCGCATGGCGGCCTCGACGCCTTCCTTCACAAAGCATAGGGCCGCATCCGCCGCCAGCATATAGGCGTCAAAGGCCAATTGCCGCTCTTCCTTGGCTGCGTAATGGGACAAAACCCAATCGGCCAGTTCCCATCCCTCCGGCTTGTCGCCGATGCCCACCCGGATGCGGGGAAAGGCCTCGCTGCCGATTTCGCCCACAATGGAGCGCATGCCGTTGTGGGTGCCGGGCCCTCCGGAAGGCCTTACCCTTAGCTTGCCGGGAGGCAGGTCCACATCGTCATAGATCACCAGCAGGTTTTCCGGCGGCACCTTGTACCAGTGCATCAGCGCCTGCACGCTCGCGCCGCTCAGGTTCATATACGTCTGGGGCCGGCACAATGCGATGCGCTGGCCTTCATATGCCCCCTCGCCCACCTGGGCCTGGCACTTCGTTCTGCCCACAGGCAGGTTCAGCTTCTGACTGAGGATCTCCACCACGTCGAAACCAACGTTGTGACGGGTATGCTCATACTTTGAGCCCGGGTTCCCCAGCCCCACGATCAAGAACATAAAAAGCAATCCTCCAAAAACGCCTTTTCGAGAAAACAGCGTCGGGCGCCATTTTCTCGATGTGTGCGGCTTTCTTCCGTTTGATTAAAGCTTTCCGGATTCCTTGCGTTTCTGTACCCATCCTTCTTTGACGGCCCCCCTGGCGCGGGCCACGTACAGCGCCCCTTCCGGCACATCCTCGGTAACGGTGGAGCCGGCAGCCACATAGGCTTCCTTGCCAACGCTGACGGGAGGCACCAGGTTCACATTGCAGCCGATAAAGGCATCGTCCTCTATGGTTGTACGGTGCTTGTGCTTGCCGTCGTAGTTGGTGAACACCACGCCGCAGCCCAGGTTGATATTCTTGCCCAGGTCCGCATCGCCCACGTACGTCAGATGCGATATCTTGGTGCCGTTGCCGATGTTGCTGTTCTTGACCTCCACAAAATCACCGATGCGGCACTTTTCGCCGATGACGCTGTCGGGCCGCAGATATGCGAACGGACCTACCGTCGTTCCGGCGCCTACCTGGCAGTGAAGGAGCACGCTGCTTTCCACCGTCACATCATCCATGAGCACGGCGCCATTTAAACGGCAGTTGGGCAGGAGCGTACATCTGGCACCGATTTTGCTGCCCTGCTGCAGGTGGCAGCCGGGATAGATCACCGTATCCGGGCCAATCACCACATCGGCGTCGATGTATGTGGCGCCGGGCGCCAGCAGCGTAACCCCCTGGGACATATGCCAATGGCTGATCCTCTCCTGCAGGCAGGCAAAGGCATTGGCAAAATCCAGCCGCGTGCGCACGGAGATCAGTTCCTCCCCATCGGCGGCCACAGGCTCAACCTTTACGCCCTGCTCCGAAATGGCGGTCAGCGCGTAAAGCGGCGTGCATTCCGATTCCTCCCAATCTGAGAGCACCTTTTGAAGCGTCTGGGCATCAAAGCAGTAGGCGGTGCCGCCAAGCCTGAGGCCCGGTTCCTGTTCCAGATCCTCCCCCTGCCATTGCAGGAAGGATGCCTTCACATCCCCCTCTACCGCCGCCAGCAAAAACTGCAGCGTCTCCGGCTGCAGGCAGGGCATGTCGCCCCGCACCACCAGCACCTTGCCCCGGGATGCAGCGGATGCGGCCGCCGCGAACCCAACCGCAAATTCCCTTTCGCAGGCATAGATGCCCTTGAGCGCCTTGGCGTCGCCATGCTCCGGCACCATCAGGCAGGTAGCGGACACCGCTTCCAGCGTTTTCATGGCATGAAAGAATACGGGTTTCCCCAAAAGGGGATGGGTGGCAATAGGCCTTGCGCTTTCCGGTTCCCCTTCTGCCACATCCGGCAAAAGTAAAAGCGGCAAAATGTTTGACATGCAAACTCACCTCATTTTTATCCTACGCAATACGGGAAAAGCTATTCATACAGCCAATCGGCGGGGCGTACCTTAGCCACAATTTCCTCGTCCGCCATCTCCTCCAGGATCATCAGGGAGCGCTCTCCGCTGATACGCTTTTTCTGAGGATTGGCGGTAGCCATCACAAACGCCATGCCCACCACCGTAACGGAAAACTCATACATCAAATCCACCATACCCTTGGCGGTGCCGCCGCCCTTCAAAAAGTCATCCACGATCAGCGCCCGCTGGTTTTCCTTCACCGCACGGCGGGATAAGGACATGGTTTCGATCCTGCCGGAGGAGCCGGACACGTAATTGATGTTCACGGCGGAGCCCTCGTACACCTTGCTGGAACGCCTGGCGATCACCAGCGGCACACCCAGCGCCTCGGCCGTCATCAGCGCCACAGGGATGCCCTTGGTCTCCATGGTCAGAACAAAATCAGGCGCTTCCTCATAAAACCTGCCGGCCAGAATCCTGCCCATCTGCCCCACCACATCCGGCATGGAAAGGATATCGGAAAAATACAGAAAACCGCCGGGCAGCACCCGCTCCTTGCAGCTCAGCCGCGTACAAAGCTCCTGAATGCAGCCTAGTGCTTGCTCCTTGTCCATGATAGGACGGTAGCGCACGCCCCCTGCCGCTCCGGTTACGGTATCCAATTCCCCCAGGCCAAATTCCTTGGCCACTGAACGGAGGATATCGATGTCCTCGCTCATGGTGGATTTGGCTGCCCCGAACAAATCGCAAAAATGGGAAAGCGTGAAAATTTTATTGGGCGAAGCGGATAAAATCTTCATCATGGCCGCCATCCGCTCGTTCCTTCGTATCCGATCCATAGGCACAACACTCCCGCGCCTCAGTTTCAAGCACTTTTACGATTATATCACACGAAGGCGAATATTGCCAACGTTTTTTCAATCGATTGTTCGGGTTTTTTGACGCAAAAAAGGGGCCGCCGCAGTGCGAACCGGCGGGACCCCGAGGGGGTAACGCAAGATTTGGGCATGCTTATTTTGCAAATGCCCAGTTTGTCTTCAGGCAAACCCGGCAGCAAGGCTGTCAGTCACCAGTGTATGATACGGGAATGCTGTCATCCACGATGCTGATGAAAGTCTTGCCACGCTGCAATTTCAGTTCGTTGCCGTCCTGGTCAAAGAAAACGGTACGCTGATCCATACCGGTACGCATCCAATAGCCCGGTATGTACCGTCCGCCCATGAAAACATCTGCGTTCCCCGACCCTATATTGACCGTCACAGGCCGGGCGCCGTCATTGTGGTAAAAGGTCAGCGCCGTGCGCTGAATAATGAGATTTGCAAAGGATGGCTGCTCCTGCGTATTCCTATCAACATACGGCTTGCCGTCCACGCTGCGCAGGTACGCATTTTTACCGGAATCATAGGCAAAGGAAGACGAATAATCAACCTTCCGCTGCTTGATGGAGATATTCGTCGCATGCTCCCCGGCGCTTGGAAGTTCATCCGTGAACAAAAAGGGCCTGGAGGGCGCCTGAAAATCAGCGGGGATCAATGCCTGCATGGCCTTTACATCAGCATTCACATCATGAGGGCGTTGCAGTTTGGCGACGCGCGTATAATACTTCTTCCAAGGCTTGTTGGTGCCGACGATACCGCTGAAGAGCACGCCCTTTTGGTTAGCCCCTGTTTTTTTGAACAGATCAATGATGCTGGTTCCTTCGTTTTCCTGACCGCCATAGAAGATAAATCCTCCATCCCACTCTTCCCTGAGTTCTGCCTGCGTAATACGGGCGGAGCGGATTGGGCCGGCGCTTTCCGGAATTATGTCGCTGAACAAAAATGTGAGGCCCGTATGCCCGTATTGATGCAATGGTGTTTCATAGATAATGTCTGCCTGATCCACACCCCATTGCGCCAGGTTCCCGACGCCGCCGGAAGTATTATCAATCTGTACCAGCATAGGCAGGTACTTTCCGGACCATGGCAAACCGGTAACGGGGCTTTGGCCGGCAATTTCGGGATTTGCCGGGAAGTTCCCATCCTGGCCCAATCCCTTGACCTCAATGCTTCGTTTCTTTTCGTTCTGAATGGTTGTCGGCGCGCCTTGCGCATATACAATCTGAACCATGGAAAGGATGAAAACTGTTACAGCGATAAAGCAAACAATCTTTTTCATGATCAAGGTCCTTTCTGCGGCACCGGTCAACGCATGCACAACTCAGCTTTTTCCAACTCCGTTACTTTTTGTATTATAACACAAGGCAACCGGAAGGAAAACGTCAGGGAAGCGATTTTACATTCCGTTCCTGCCTGCCCATAGATCATTCCGCCCCAGCGTATACATTTTGACAAAAAAGCGGAGAAAGAGCTGCCTCTTTCCCCGCTTGCGCAAGCATCCTCCTACTCATAGCCCAGCGTGCGCAGGTCGTCCATCCGGTTGCGCCAGTCCGGCCTTACCTTCACCCACAGCTTCAGGTTCACATGCATCCCCAGCAGCTTTTCAATATCCATGCGGGCTTCCTGGCCGATACGCTGCAGCATGGAGCCATGCTTGCCGATGATGATGCCCTTATGGGCGTCCCTCTCGCAATAAATGGTGGCATGGATCTCCATAAAGCTGTCGTTGAGCTTGTTCATGGCCATCATTTCCACGCCGACGCCGTGAGGCACTTCCTCTTTCAGGTGCAGCAGAGCCTTTTCCCGGATCAGCTCGCCGCAGATCAGCCGCTCCGGCTGGTCGGTCATCATATCGTCGGGGAAATATCTGGGGCCTTCCGGCAGATAGCCTACCAGCAGCTTTTTCAGCTCGTTAAGCCCGTCTTCTTTCTTCGCACTGATGGGCACGATGGCGTCATACCCTGCTTCGGAAAAGGAAGCCATCAGCGCCAGCAGGTTTTCCTTGGGGATCAGGTCGATCTTGTTGAGCGCCAGCACCTTGGGCACCTTTTTATCCCGCAGGGAAGCGACTACCTCTCTGTCCTTTGGGCCTACCGCCGTCGCGTCTACCAGAACCAGCAGCACATCCATGCCTTCCATGGCATCCTTGGCCGACCGTACCATATACTCTCCCAGCCTCGTCCTGGGGGTGTGAAGGCCGGGAGTATCCAGAAAAACGATTTGCCAATCCTCCTGGGTCATCACACCCATGATACGGTTGCGGGTGGTTTGGGGGCGGCTGGATACGATGGCCACCTTTTCTCCCACAAAAGCGTTCATAAGGGTGGATTTTCCCACATTGGGCCGCCCGATGATGGCTACAAAACCGGAATGGAAGCTTTTCTTGTTCTCCATGAAACCGCTGTCTCCTTACCTGTTACACTCTGGGCAAGTCCTTGGGCCCGAAGCTGTGGGGCAATAAGTCGGAAAGCTTCGCGCCGCTCACTTGATTATCATCCCAGGTCACCAACACCCGGATGTCGGGTGCGAACTCGCTGAGCACCTGCCGGCAGCCGCCGCAGGGCCATGGCGCCGCGCCGCGGGCGGCGATAGCGATGGCGGTAAACTCCTTGGCCCCCTCGCTCACCGCCTTGAAAATGGCCGTCCGCTCCGCGCAATTGGTCAGGCCAAAGGAAGCATTCTCCACGTTGCATCCTGTAAACACGCGCCCGTCGGCACAGAGCACGCATGCGCCTACCTGAAATTTGGAATAGGGCACATAGGCGTGCTCCATGGCCTCCCGGGCCAGGGCAAGCAGCGCTTCATCGGTTACCGGGCCCGTTTTTTCTTCCCGTCCCATGTTCATCATGCTCAAAGCCTTCTCCTCCATGGCGCGCATCGCCGCCTGCTCTTCCGTTGTGTTATGGTCATATCCCATCAGGTGGCATATGCCATGTACCAGCAAATATGCCGCTTCCCGTTCTTCGCTGTGGCCATATTCCGCCGCCTGGACCTTTATGTGATCCACGGAAAGGATCACATCTCCCAGGAAGCACACGTTCAGCTCACTGTCATATTCCTTTTTCAAACGATGCCCGGATTGTCCGGCCGTTTTGCCCTGCCTGTAATTCACCGTTGGGAAGGACAAAACATCCGTTGCCGCATCGGTGTTTCTCATCTCCCGGTTGATTTCCCGGATCTCATGGTCGTCCGTCATCCGTACGCCGATGCCGCAAGGAAGCGTTACGCCCTCCGCCGCCACAGCACAGTCCGCCGCAATCTGCATGAGGCTTGGCAAGTGGCGGGGCATATGGGAAGCGTGTACCGTCCAATACAGAGTCAAGCCTATTCCTCCAAGCCTTCCTTTTCCACTGCCGCTTCCTCCGCTTCCTCTCCGCCCTCCTGCGCAGGCGGCGCGGCGCTTTCCCCGCTTTCAGGTGCAGGTTCCGGCTCCGGTTCCTTTTCTGCAGGCGCTGCTTCCATTTCCGCAGGCGGCACGGGCACAGGCTCCGGCTCCGTCAGGCGGGCAGGCTCGGGCGGCTCCTTTTTTTGGATTTCCACAGCCGGGTATTCGATGCGCTCGTGGAACACGCCGATCAGCACGGTGGTGAAGGCCGCGCAGATCTTGTCGATGTCCCGCAGCGTCAGCGGCGAATCGCTCAACTGCCCATCCTCCAGCTTGCCCCGCACCAACTGCTCAATAAATTCCTCAATGCGCTGGGGCGTGGGATCGGGCATGGAACGCACGGCGGCCTCAATGGTATCGGCCAGCATCACGATGGCGCTCTCCTTCATGGTGGGGCGGGTGCCGTCATAGCGGAAATCCTGAATATCTACCGGATTGCCGCCCGCCTGCTGGAGCGCCTTGTGGTAGAAGTACATCACCGGCGTATCGCCGTGATGTTCCATGATGATCTTTTCAATCTCCAGGGGCAGGCGGTATTTCTTCGCCATTTGAAGCCCATCCCTGGCATGGGCAGTGACGATGGCGGAGGAAACATAAGGGTCCGTATGGTCATGGGGGTTGTCCCCCATTTGGTTTTCCTTGAAATACAGGGGGCGCTTGAGCTTGCCCACGTCATGGAAATAGGAGCCGACACGGGCCAGGAGGGGATTGGCCCCGATGGCCTCCGCCGCGGCTTCCGACAGGTTGGCCACGATGATGGAATGATGGTAAGTGCCCGGCGCCTCTATCAGCAGCCTGCGCAAAAGCGGCTGGTTCGGATTGGCCAGCTCCATCAGCTTGCTGGGGGTGGCCAGGTTGAATACGATCTCCAGAAGCGGCTGAAAGCCCATGCACAAAAGCGCGGCGATCACCGCGCCGCCCATGCTCCACAGCGCGTTTGTGAAAACAGCCTGTGAATCGTTGTTGGTCATCAGGCCGACCGCCGTCATGACCACCAGGCTGGACAGCGCCGCATAGATGCCGCATAACAGCGCCTGCGCCCTGTGGGATTTGCCTCTGAGCGCCATCACCGCCACGGTACCGCCTACCACGTTGCTAAGCAGCATATGGATCATGACGGCGCCATATTCGTTGTTGCCGCCCGCTGACAAGGCGCTGACGATCACCGACAACGCCAGGTTCCCGGCTACGCCGGCCAAGGGGCCCAGAAGCCCCGTGGACAGCAAGGCGCCCAGGATCACAGGCGACAGGTAGACACTCACCCGCATAACCTTTACAAACACGATGCAAACCGCCAGCGTAAGGTTCATGATCAGCATGAACACCACCATCTTCCGGACATCCTGCATCAGGGAACCGTTCATCAGCACCAGCAGGATCAGCGTCAGTAGCATGATGGCCGCAATCAAGAGCGCGGCACCAAGATACATGGGCACATCGACGCTGTTGTCGTCCAAAAGCCCCAGGGCGCGCAGCATCTCCAACTGGTTGGCGTTCACCCGCTCCCCAGCCACCACAATATTTTGACCCTGGTTGTACATCACCGGTTCCACGGCCCTGCGGGCATTTTCCTGGGCGGCGGCGGTGGCTTCCTCGTCAATGACCATGTTGGGCTGTATGACCCTGCGCAGCGCGGGGGAAATCACGTTTTGCAAAAGGCTGGTATCCGCTTTATAGCCTACGATCTGCAGAATGTTCGCGATGGATTCGTTGACCTGCCCCTCGCGGACAGTGGTATTCATTGTATTGCGCACGGCGGCGGAAACGTCGTTGTACGCCTCGTCCAGCTTGGCCGCGGGTGTCTGCAAAAGCGTGGCGATCTGATAATCCGCCAAGGTAATGCTGGTCAGCATGTCCCTGGCATAGTCCAGTTCTCCCTGGGTATAGCGGCGGGCGGTGAAGGCGGCGCCCTCCTCCGGCTTGGACGTATCGGAAAGAAGCGTCTGGCCGTATTGCTGCACCCGGCGCAATTCTTCGAACACGCTCCTCAGATCGTTCATCACCGTATCCGTGACGCCGTCCTTGGGGTGGTAGGATGGTTCCACCTGCTTGGCGGCTTCCTCCCTGCGGCGTGCGGTCGTAGCCTCGTCCACCACATCCTTGGATGCGGTGATCGTTTGAAAGGCAATGGACCCTACCTTCAGGTTATAGCGTTCCGGCGCGATGGCAGTTCCGAACAAAATTGCCAAGGCAGCCGTGCCCAAGATGGCCACAAAAACGCATTTGGCCCGATTGGTCCTGACCGCTGCCAAAACCCAGGTCAAGTTTATGCGCTCTCCTTTTTTCCGGCCTTTTTGCCGCTTGGCCATCATGGTTTACTTCTCCTTCCCCCGCTTTTCAAATGCATCATACGCCTGCACGATGGCTTGTACAAGATCATGGCGCACCACATCGTGGTAATCAAGCCGCGCAATGCCGATGCCGGGCGTATTTTCCAGCACCTCCAGCGCCTCGATGAGGCCGGAGCGCTTGCCGAAGGGCAGGTCGGTTTGCGTGATGTCGCCAGTGACCACCACCCGGGAATTGAACCCCATGCGGGTCAAAAACATCTTCATCTGTTCGGAGGTGGTGTTCTGCGCTTCATCCAGGATGATAAAGGAATCGCTGAGGGTGCGGCCCCGCATGTAAGCCAGGGGAGCCACCTCCACCACGCCCCGCTCCACCAGCTTCTGATAGGAGTCAACGCCCATCAAGTCGTACAGCGCGTCATACAGCGGGCGCAGGTAAGGGTCCACCTTCTGGGTAAGGTCACCGGGCAGAAAGCCCAGCTTTTCCCCCGCTTCCACCGCCGGCCGCGTCAGCACGATGCGTTCGATATCCTTGTTTCTAAGCGCCACCACCGCCAGTGCCATGGCCAGGTATGTTTTTCCCGTGCCGGCGGGACCTACGGCAAAGGTAAGCACGTTTTCCCGCACCATGCGCACATATTCCCGCTGGCCCAGCGTTTTGCACTTGATCTGCTTTCCCCTGTGGGTAATGGCTACGACATCTTTCAATATTTCATCGATCATGTCCACTTTCCCATCCCGGGCCAAGGCAATGGCATAACGGATGCGGGAACGGTCCACGATCTCATGGTTGCGAAGCATGTCCAACAGTTTCAAAATCACCATTTGGGCAAGTTCCGTCTGGGCGGGATCGCCCGTGATGCATAATTCCGTACCGCGAAGGGAAATGGAAACGCCAGTCTCCGTTTCGATGAGCGCCACGTTTTGGTCGTTTGTGCCAAAGAGCGACATATAGTCATCCAGGGTATCCACCGAAAGCATAATCTGCCTGGTTGGGGGCAAAAAACGTTCCTCCATTCTTTCGGATGCAGGCGTTTTTTATGGGGCAACGCCCGCCTCCCAAGGCTTGGGAAGCGCAATATCCGCCAGGACTTCCGCAATGGCAGTGGCTTCCAGCATCCTTCCTTCTATCATACAATAATCTACCCATTTGTCAACTGCTTCATGACCCGCGCCCAGTTTTTGCGCGAGCGCGCGAAGCGCCGCAATCCCCGCTTCCGCTTTCACCTCCGCCTCTTCCCTGGGCTTAACGGTAAGGGCCACCTCCTCAAACGTTTCGCGGTGCAGGAAAACCGGCCACCAGGCTCCGCCGATGGGCCATATTTCTACCGTCCGGTCAGACTGCAAAAATGCGGGCGTCTCCAGCTCCCCTATCTGAAAATAAGGCGTTTGAACCACCTGTCCCACGGCAATGCGGCCCGTAGGCTGACTGTGCACCTCATCCACGGGGATACGCACCTTCGCTCCCACCCATCCCCGGGCCATGGCGATCCCCCGGGCCTTCACCGGTATCTTCGCCTCCCCGGTGCCCCGTTCCCAGCCGGAAATGAGCACCTGGCCTGCGCGCACCATGTCTCCGGGCTTGCACATGGGCGTTCCGGCCAGGGGCAGCAACGAAACAAGGATGCCGTCCCTTTGTGCCACCACATCTCCCGGGCCGCCCTGGGTTTCCACGCCCGGCGGGGGCACGCCCAGAACGCAGCGGATCACAAGCGCCGCGCCCCGGTAATATGCCTGCACCCAGGCCACCTTTGGCATGCGCCATTCCAGGTCGCGGATCAGATTCTGAAGGGAGACGTTCTTCTTCCATATGCCGGGCATAATGCTCTGTTCCTTTAAATAGAGCCGTACTTCGCTTTCATATGGCCCCGCATCCAGGATATCGACGCGCCAGATAAATTGCAGCGAAACGATGGCCAGCGCCACGCACAGCACAATTCCTACCGCCACCGCTATCCGCCTTTTCAGCCAGATGCGGATGGCCGAAAGCCTCTTGTGCCGAAGCCGCGTCAGCTTCCATCCCCGTTTTGACGCCAGCTCCGAAAGCTTCTTGTAATCCGATTCCCCGCAAACGCCTTCCACCGCCTTCAGGCCATGACGCGTAAGATCCTGGAGCATAATGTTTTGCTCGCTGGCCAGGTTCATCAGCCGCTCCAGGCTGAGGCCCTCCATGCGGAAGGAAACGAGAAAAAGCTGCTTTGCCACATCCATCACGGCTTTTTCTCCTCCTTCCCGCGAAGGTCATAGCCAAGGATGGCAATATTGCCCGTTACGACCGCATCCATCGGTCCGTAATGGGTGATCTGCAGCCCGGTGCCTTCTATGGTAAGAATGCCGCAGGAGGTTCTCAGGCGTATGGTCCCCTCCTGATAGGCCAGTATGCCTTGGTGCTGTTCCACGATCAACCGCCGCCGGCCATACCATATCAATTTGGGCCAGCCCATGAGCACATCCTCGGGAATGCCGCTCACGTCCGCCGCCTTTTCCCGCCACTTCACGCGCCGTCCTCCCAGCTTGCACATACATGCCCCATGCATATAAGCCTATGGCCGATGCTACGGAATCATGCTATATACAAGCGTTCCGGTATCTTCCCAATATGGCATCCTGGGCCATGCATTTTCCATGCTATTCCGGCAGCATAAGTGATCAAATGAGCCCGCCTTGCCTCCAGGCTGAAAAATGCTTGCCTTTTCTATCGTTTTCTGTATAATTTGAAACGAAGGCGTTCCCCGTGTGCAGGGAACAAGTAGTATGGAAGGTGGGTGCCCCAATTGAAAATTGCAGTTCTGGTTCTCTATGCCCTGATGATGGTTCTTGTCATCTTTTTCACCGCCCGAAAATCCATCTCCCTCAACGATTTTCTGTTGGGGGGAAGAAATGTCGGCCCATGGATGAGCGCGATTTCCTATGGGACCGCCTATTTTTCCGCCGTCATCATCATCGGCTATTCCGGCTCGGTGGGGTGGGACGCAGGCTTCTCCGCCATTTGGGCAGGCATCGGCAATGCCTTGATCGGCGGGCTCCTGGCCTGGGCGTTGCTGGCACGGCCTGCGCGGCTGATGGCTGAACGGCTGGGTGCAGCCACCATGCCCAGCTTTTTTGAAAAGCGCTACCAGTCCAAAACGCTGAAGGTGGTCTCCTCCCTGATCATTTTCGTATTCCTCCTGCCCTATTCCGCATCAGTATACAAGGGGCTGGGCCGCATGTTCCAGATGGCCATGGGCTTTGACTACACCTGGTGCGTGATCGGCATTGCCCTCCTGTCTTCCGTGTACCTTTTCCTGGGCGGATACAAGGCCACCGCGATCACGGATTTCGCCCAGGGAATCATCATGCTCTTTGGCATCGCCGCCGTGATTTTCTACATCGTAAAAGGTGCCGGCGGCGCCGCGGCAGGCCTTGCGCAGCTTGGCGCCGAATCCATTGGCGGCCCGGGATTCAACTCCCTGTTTCCCCCTAAGGGAAAAGAAATCTTCCTTATATCCAATGTGGTGCTCACTTCCCTTGGTGTTCTGGGCATGCCCCACATGATCCACAAATTCTTCGCCATACGCGAGACCGCCGCCATCCGCCGGGCAACGGTGATTTCCACCCTGTTTTGCATCATCATCGCAGGCGGCGCGTATTACGCGGGCAGCTTTGGCCGCGTGGTGCTCAGCAGGATTACAAATGAGGCGGGCGAAACGCTTCATTCCCTTGTCAACAGCGGTGCCATGGTGAAAGATGCCATCATGCCTGCCATGCTGGTTGACCAAACGGTGGTAGGCATCCCCGATGCGCTGCTTGGGCTGATCGTGGTGCTTTTGCTATCCGCCAGCATTTCCACGCTGACGGCGCTGGTGCTGTCCTCCGCCTCGGTGCTGTCCATCGACCTGCTGGGCTCCTTATTTCCCAGGATGAACACCAAGCACACCACGACCACCATGCGGCTTTTGTGCGTTGTTTTCATCCTCTTTTCCCTGGCAGTGAACTTCCTCATGCAGAACACCCCTATCGTTTCCCTCATGTCCCTGTCCTGGGGCACCATTGCGGGGGTCTTCCTGGCACCGTTCCTGTACGGCCTTCTGTGGAAGGGCGTCACCAAGGCAGGCGTCTGGGCGGGCGTTCTGTGCGGCGTGCTGGTCTCCCTGATCCCGCCGCTGGCCACGGGCAATTTCGCGCTTTCTCCCGTCAGCGGCGCTTCCGCCATGGTGGCGAGCCTGATCATCGTGCCCATAGTGAGCATCCTCACAAAGAAGCGGGCCTTTGCCCAAAGCCATATCGCCATGGTATTCGGCAAAAAAGAACAAACTGCCCCCTCCTCTTCGGTCTCCGCAAATATCTGACGGGGTGTGTAGGTTCAAAAGCAACCAGAATCCAGCCGCATTGGCTGGATTTTGTTTTTTCCCGAACCTATGAAAGCAGCTATCGGCACGCAGGATGCCTATGTTCTCATGCCCATTTGCCGCGTAACTCTTGCCCGCCCCCATCATACAATAAACTACAGGCATAGGATGTTTGCCTGTAAAACCAAAAAAGGGTGTATGCCCATGAAGCAAAACGACTCTATTACCGGCGGCATGGATTTTCCCGCGGCTTACGCGCTCACCGAGGAAATTGATCTGCTGCCCCCGGAATCCTCTGAAACCCTGTTCCCGCCCAGGGAGGCGCTGCGGCATGGCACGCTGTTTCCCGGCCTGTTCATCCCCTCCGGAGAGGCATCGTCTTTACCCAAGTCGGCTACGCTCACCCATGCCATTCCCTTCGCCGCCTGGGAAATGCGGCTTTACCTGAATACCCACCCCTGCGACAGAAAGGCGCTGGCTTTATATCACGGTTATTGTGAGCGTTGCCCCGCCGGCTATGGCTATTTGGCCTGCGCGCTGTACGGCGGGCGAAAGGAATCCTGTCCCCTGTGCTGGAACTGGGTGGAAGGCCCCTGGCCCTGGGAGGTTGCACCCTCCGCCGGAAAGGAGGCCTAAGCATGTGGCTATATCAAAAGCAACTGCCCTATCCAGTCAATGTGAAAAAGCATAACCTGCCGCTGGCCCGCATCATACTGACCCAGTGCGGCGGCCCGGAAGGCGCCTGGCTGGCGGCGCTCAGCTATTTGAACCAACGCCACAGCATGCCCCGGAAGGAGGCCAAAGCACTGCTCACCGATCTTGCCACCGAGGAGCTGGCCCACGGAGAAATGCTCAGCGCTCTGTTATACCAGCTTACCGGCAGGCTCCCCGCGGATGAAAGGCGTGAGCTGGCCATCGAAGCCTGGCCGGCCAGCCTGGAAACGCCATCTATACCCGGCTCCGGCTTCCCCGACTGTGTGGACCCCGTAGCCTGCCTGTATGCGGACCTGGCATCGGAACGCCAGTCACGGCGCTCGTTTGAGCGCGTGCTGCCTCACTGCGACGATCCGGACGCCAGCGGTGTGCTGCGCTTTTTGCGCCAGCGGGAAATCGTGCATGAGCAGCGGCTGCTGGAAGCGCTGCGGCTGGTACAGAATACACCGGACGATTGACCTTATACCTATGAAAAACATCATTTGAAAGAGTATATCCGGCCAACAAAAAACGGCGCTCCGTACATCGGAGCGCCGCATCCTTTTTTCTACTGACTCAACCTGTCCTTGTATACCTTCACACCCGATTGCGCAGTCCACTGATCGATCTGAGCGGTATACGCTTCGTCCTGCCTGGTGGCCAGGAGCTCGGCGGAGATATCTTCCTTTACCGTGTCCAGTGCGATGGCGCCTTCCGGAATATCGGATGCATACTTGATGATGTGAATGCCGTTCTGACCGCGGACAGCGGGACTCACATCGCCTGCACCGGCCAGTGCCATGGCGGCTTGGGTAAAGCTTGGATCAAAAGAGGCAAAGTCCTGGCATACGGCATAGCCCTTCTCTTTTTGGGGAGAGGCCTTCATGCCGGGATCCTCACCATAGGTTTCCATCAGCGCGTCGAAGTCTTCGCCGGCTTCTATCTTGGCCAGAACCTCATCCACAGTGGGCGCAAGGGCAGCGTAAGCATCCTCGAGCGCCTTGTCGTACTGCGCCTGGAGCTCGGCCTTTTCCTGCTCTAGAGCCGTTTTCTGTGCGGCCAGTTCCGTCCGCTCCGGATCATCCTGGGCCACATCTTCTCCCAAGCCGGAGATAGAAGTATCCACGGTGGTGATCTGGGTGGCCTTGTTGCTTAGCTGTGACTGCAAGTCCGTCAGCGCTGTTTGCGTTTCGGTGGGGAACTTGCGCAGGATGTGCTTTACGTAACGGTAGCCCGCAGGGGCATAGTATACGTCCGCGTTGCTGTTCACAGCGGAACCGTAGGCAGAAAGATTGCTTTCATAGGTCGTCTTGGCATTCTGCACACGGCTGTCGTATTCGGCTTGAATCTCCTCATCCGTTACCACGATGGCGGACACAACGGAATCGCGCAGCTTTTTCTCGGTCGCTTCCGTTTTGGCGCTTGCATAGTAAGCGTCAAAGGTCCGGCCGAGCTCCGTCATCTTTTCCGCAATAGCGGTGTCCAGCGCCTCGCCTTCCAGCGTGGTATCGGCAAAATAGCTGGTTTTGACGGATTCCTTGCCGGCATCCAGGTTTTTTTGAGCCGTTTCACGAAGGACGGTATCTTCCTCATCGGTAAAGATATCAAAGCCCAGTTCCTTGGCTTTTTGCTCCTTCACCAGTTCCTCCGTCAGGCCTGCAATGACATCCTCCAGCGTCTGGGCGCGGACGGTTGGATCGGTGGGATCAAAGCTCATGCCATAAAAGCTGTACATCATGGCTGTATAGCTGAGCTGATACTCCAGCGCATTGTTCACCTGAACCTTGGTGATGGTCTCCTCCCCCAACTGGATGATGGGAGTTGCGTTGTCCACCGCCAAATCCTTTTCCACCAAAGCACAACCTGTCAAGAGCAGCGCCGCAGCCAGCATGAAGGCCAGTATCGCCTTTTTGCGCATGTAATTCTCTCCTATTCTTTGAGCAATCGCGCGTCACTTTTGCTATTATACTAGACTCCCTTGCAAACGGCAAGCAACTGTTCGATAAAATATTGTGAACTTTTTATTTTCCATGCCTATAAAGCTGCTCCGTATAGATATTTTTGCTTTAAATAGCCATCCAGATTGCCAAATTCCGACACGTACATGGAGGAAATGTTCAATTGCTGCATGCTGGCTGCCAGGATGGCCGTACCATGGGCCATGATATCGGCCCGCTGGGGCTGAAGCCCGGGAAGTGTCAAACGCTGTTCCAGGCTCATGTCCGCCAACCGGTAAAGCCAATGATCCACCTGGCTGTAAGTCAGGCAATACCTGTGTATCTGCGTTTTTTCCGTCCAGGGAATGCCCTTTAATATGCCGGCCAGGGCGGTGAATGTACCGCCTACGCCCACCCAGGTTTGGGGCAGCCTGGCGTATATAAGGGGGCCGATCCCCTCATGCAATATTTCCTTCGCAGCCGCCAAAACCCTAGGCACATCCACAGCGGAATGGATGGGATAAAGCTTGAATAGCCGCACGGCACCCATTTGAAGGCTCACGCCGTATTCGATCTCCATGCCGCAGCCTATGACGTATTCCGTAGAACCGCCGCCGATATCGATGACACCGGACCGCTCTTCAAAGGTGGAGCCCAAAAACGAGAGCGCCGCCTCGCTTTCCCCGGAACAGATTTCCAGCTCCAACCCCGTTTCGTCACGGATCAGGCTGGCGAATTCCTGTTGATTCCCGGCATCGCGAACGGCGCTTGTAGCAAACAGATGTATTGCTTCCGCGTTTTGCGCCACGGCTTTTTGCTGCATGGCGCACACTGCGCTTAAGGTCAGATTCATGCTTTCGCGGCTTAAGGCCCCATTTTCATCCAGCCCGCCAAAAAGCCGCGTTCCTTCCCGGTCACGAAGGATCCGGTGAAGCTTGCCGCCCTGCACATCGGCCACCAGCATTCGGATAGAATTGGAGCCGATGCCAATCACAGCAACCCGCATAACCCCACCC
>JAEWWY010000570.1 GCA_023458835.1 Bacillota bacterium | reverse complement strand
GGCGGCATTATGAGCGCCGCGGTAGACGGCATCGCCTGCGCCCAAAAAGCGATGGAAAGGACTTTATACACTTCATGATACAAGCCGTTATATTCGATATGGATGGCATATTGTTTGATACCGAGCGGCTGGGCCTTACACAGCAGCTTCAGGCCTGCCGGGATGTGGGCTTTCCGGTGACAGAGGAACTTCTCATGCGCACCCTTGGCATCAATATGGCCGCCGGCCGGGAAATCATGATGGGGGCGCTGGGGCCGGATTTCCCTTATGAAAGGATGATCGGCCGCTGGACGGAACGGATGTATGAATACATGGCAGTCAGCGGCATCCCCCAAAAAACCGGCATACGGGAGATGATGAAGGCACTGCACGACAGGGGCATCAAAGCTGGCGTAGCCACCTCCAACAACCGGACGATTGTGGAAAACTATATGAAGTTGGCCGGGCTGGATCGTGCCTTTGAGGCCGTTGTATGCGGTGACTCCGTTCAAAAAAGCAAGCCCGCCCCGGATATTTTTCTCGCAGCGGCGAAAAAGCTTGGCATGGAGCCGTCAAAGTGCATGGGCGTGGAGGATTCCATAAACGGCGTCAAGGCAGTCCGCGCTGCGGGCATGGTCTGCGTCATGGTGCCCGACCTGATCCCCTTCACCCGCGAGCTTTCCGTTTATGTGGACCATTGCGTGCCCACCTTACAGGATATCATTCCACTGCTATAACAAAAGGAGTGTCAGTATGCGCGCTTACGAACGGTTTTTAACGTATGTATCCATCGACACCACCAGCGATGAGAACATAGCCTCCTGCCCTTCCACGCCCAATCAAAAGGTGCTTGGCCGCATGCTGGTGGAGGAAATGAAGGCCATGGGCATCACCGGCAGCCGCATGGACGAGCATGGCTATGTGTACGGCAGCATCCCTGCCAAAGGGGATGTTCAAAAACCCGCCATCGGCTTCATCGCCCACATGGATACCTCCAACGCCGTGCCGGGCGGCCCCGTAAAGCCCCGGATCGTGGACTACAAAGAGGGAGATATAACCCTTCAAAACGGTCTTGTCATCTTGGAAAAGGAGTTCGGCTTTTTGAAGGAGCTTTCCGGCAAGAGCCTGATCGTAACCGATGGCAACACGCTGCTGGGGGCAGACGACAAGGCGGGTGTGGCCGAAATCCTCACCATGTGCGAGCGCCTTTTGGCGCCTGGCGCTCCTGACCATGGCAAGGTATGCATCGCCTTTACGCCGGATGAGGAAATTGGCCGGGGAGCCGACCTGTTCGACGTAAAGGGCTTCGGCGCGGCCTATGCCTATACGGTGGATGGCGGCGCATTGGGAGAGATCGAGTATGAAAATTTCAACGCCGCTTCCGCAAAAGTGGCAATCCACGGCGTGAACATCCACCCCGGCAGCGCCAAAAATAAAATGCGCAACGCCTGCCTTCTGGCTATGGAGTTTAATGGCATGCTACCGCCCCAGGAGATCCCCGCCTGCACGGAGGGGTACGAAGGTTTCCAGCATTTGAACGCCATCCAGGGGGATGAAGAGCTTACGTCGCTCCATTACATCATCCGCGACCATGACATGGAAAAATTCCATTTGAAAAAGGCCAGGTTTGAAAAGATCGCGGCCTACCTGAATGAAAAATATGGTTCCGGCACGGTGGAGCTTACGCTCAAGGACAGTTATTTCAACATGCGGGAGCAGTTGAAGGATCATATGTTCATTGTGGAAAAGGCAAAGGACGCCATGATTTCCTGCGGTGTTGCCCCCATCATCCAGCCCATCCGCGGCGGGACCGACGGGGCAAGGCTTTCCTTCATGGGCCTGCCCTGCCCCAACCTCTCCACCGGCGGGTACAATTTTCACGGCCGCCGGGAGCTGATCCCCATAGAGGCCATGGATACCATGGTGGAAGTGCTGCTGGCCCTTGTGAAAACGGCGTAGGTCTGGATCATGCAAATGCGGCCGTAGGGGCGATGATACCTTACGCGCCAAGCAGAGTACACTGACTGTGGCATGCGGGCATCCTATCCGCAGCACAGCATCCCGGCACATGCACATCCATGAAACTTCCTTTAATGATGTCCAACTTCAGGAAGGAGGCCCCTCCCGCCCAAAACGGGGGGGAATTCATGTCATGCCTATTCAAAAGCGTTCCCGGTGGAGCCGGTATGTATCGGGGTTCGTTTTCCTCTCCCTGCTCCTGTCCATTGCCTATATCGCTGTGCAGTGGACAAACGCGCCGGCCAGCCCCTCCGGCCTGGAGCATGAAAAGCTGAAAAGCGACTACGCGCTGATGGTGGTGCAATGCTCCCTGGGCATCCTGGCGATGCTGCTTCCCGGATGGCTTGCCCGCAAATGGCGGGTGGAAATCCCCTCCGGCATGATGATTTTGTATCTTCTGTTTCTGTATGCCGCCATATACCTTGGCGAGGTGCAAAGCTTTTACTCCCGCATTCCCCACTGGGATATGATCCTGCACGGTTTTTCCGGGGGCATGCTGGGGGCGCTGGCCTTTTCCTTCGTGCGGCTTTTAAACAATTCCGACCGGGTGCATTTGGTGCTGAGCCCCCTGTTCACCGCCATGTTTGCCTTTTGCTTCTCCATCACCCTGGGGGTCTTTTGGGAGTTTTACGAATATTCCATGGATGGCATGCTGGGGCTGAACATGCAAAGGTTCCTGCAGGAGGATGGCATGGCCTTTCATGGCCGGGCCGCCCTTTGCGACACCATGCAGGACCTGATGATCAACGCGGTGGGCGCGCTGTTCACATCCGCCGTAGGCTTCATTTCCCTCAAGTATAAAAAAGGATGGGTGGAGAAGGTAATGCTGAGGCAGCAGCCTCCGCAGGATGCGGGCAATGACAGCGCCTTCCCCAGCTGAAGCGGCGCGGAAGCCTAAGGCTCCTCCTTCTTTAGCTCCCTGAACCCTTCAAATTCCGCTTTCGCCCACTCGTTCTGCTCAAAAAAGGCAAGCAGCCTGTTGATCATCGAAACGGTCTTGGGGCTTACCACATGCTCGATCAATTCCGTTTCCGCCAGCAGCTCCTTGGAGCCGATCAAATGCAAAAACCGTTCGATGGTCTGATGCCTGCGCATTAAATATGCGCCGGCATCTTTTCCTTTTTCCGTAGGCAGTATGATTTCATATTTATCATATTCCACAAAGCCCTTTTCCGAAAGCTTCAATATCATCTTTGAAGCGGAAGACGGCCTCACATGCAGCGCCTGGGAAAGCTTGCCGATGCGGGTATAGTGGCAAAGCTGGCACTGCCTGTACACCATTTCCAGATAATCCTCCATGGCCGGGGTCAGGCGGTCATTGCGCTTTTGCAACAGCTCATAGCCGCGAACGGTATGGAATTCCCTGCCGTTTTCGCCGCCCATAGACGCACCCGCCCTCCAGTAGGATACATTATTCTATTCGCGGGCGGCGCGCTTTAGGCAGCGCAGCCCGCACACATTTTCCCGGGGGTCATATAGTTGGCTTAGGGAAAATCTCTCCCACCCACAACAAATAAGGAGTGAAAGCCATGGAAGCTGCCATCCCGCTTATGCAGCTAAACATCGGAAAAAAGGCAAAGGTGCTGTCGCTGTCCTTTGACGGCGCTTTAAGGCGGCGCATTCTGGACCTGGGCTTAATCGAGGGCACCGAGATCGCCTCCCTGTATAAAAGCCCCTCCGGCAATCCCGCAGCCTATTTGATCCGCGGCGCGGTCATCGCCCTCCGGTCGGATGTCGCCGGCGGCATTATGGTCAGGGAGTGCTGAGATATATGCCAAACGAAAAAGTCGTCGCCCTGGCCGGGAACCCCAACGTGGGCAAAAGCACGGTATTCAACGGCCTCACGGGCCTTAAGCAGCATACGGGCAATTGGCCCGGAAAGACCGTATCCAGCGCCCAGGGAAGATACCGCCACAAGGATGCTTCCTTTTTGCTGGTGGATCTGCCCGGTACCTATTCGCTGATGGCCAACTCCCAGGAAGAGGAGATCGCACGGAACTTCATCTGCTTTGGCAAGCCGGATGTAACAGTGATCGTGGCGGACGCCACCTGCCTGGAGAGGAACCTGAACCTTGTGCTCCAGGTGCTGGAGATCACAGACAAGGCCGTCCTTTGCGTCAACCTGATGGACGAGGCCAAAAAGAAAAAAATCACCGTGGATGTAAACCTGCTTTCCAAAAGGCTGGGCATCCCGGTTGTGGGGTCCAGCGCCAGAGAGGGCAAGGGGCTCGCCCAATGCATGGACGCTGTGTATGAGGCGGCGCAAACCTCAGCCGTCTATTCCCCCCTGCGCGTCACCTACCGGGAGGAGATCGAAAAGGCCATCTCTATGGTGGAGCCTGCTTTGCGGCGCGCCCTTCCCGGAAACATTTCAAGCCGGTGGGCGGCGTTGCGCCTGCTGGAAGGCGAGGAAACAATTCTTTGCGCGCTGGAGGAACACCTGGGCTGTCATGTACTCCAAGCGGAAGGCGTTCCAAAGCAGCTTGCCGGGGCTGTACAATACCTTCATGGGTGTGGCATCACCGGGGCGCTGCTCCGGGATGAGGTCACCGCCAGCACCGTCCGCTTATGCGAAAGCATCGCCGCTGAAGCCGTCACGCTCAAAGACAGGCAGTATCATGACCGGGACCGCCGGATCGACCGTATCCTGACCTCCCGGCTGACCGGCTTCCCCATCATGATCCTGCTGCTGTTCGTTATTTTCTGGATCACCATCACGGGGGCCAACGTGCCTTCCGGCCTGCTGGCGGACGGGCTCTTCTCCCTGATAGAACCGCTTGCCGGCTTTTTAAGCAGCCTTTCCTTCCCCGCCTGGCTTGTGAGCCTCCTGGTGGACAGCATGTACAAAACCCTGGCCTGGGTGGTCTCCGTCATGCTGCCGCCCATGGCCATCTTCTTCCCGCTGTTCACCCTGCTGGAGGATTTGGGATATCTGCCCCGCATCGCCTTCAACCTGGATAATTTCTTTAGGAAGGCGAACGCCCATGGCAAGCAGGCGCTGACCATGTGCATGGGCTTTGGCTGCAATGCCTGCGGCGTAATCGGCTGCCGCATCATCGATTCCCCCAGGGAGCGTTTGATCGCCATCCTCACCAATAATTTTGTGCCCTGCAACGGCAGGTTCCCCACGCTGATCGCCGTCATTGCCATGTTTTTCGCGGCAGCGGGCGGATGGATGGGGTCAGTCTCCTCCACGCTGCTGCTGACGGGTGTGGTGGTGCTGGGCGTTGCCATGACGCTCATGGCCTCCAAGATACTGTCCAAGACGCTTTTAAAGGGTGTGCCTTCCTCATTTCAATTGGAGCTGCCGCCCTACCGGCGGCCGCAAATCGGCAAAGTCATCATCCGCTCCGTTCTGGACCGCACGCTGTTTGTGCTGGGCAGGGCCGTATCGGTGGCCGCGCCGGCAGGGCTAATTATCTGGCTGCTGGCCAATATACAGGCAGGGGGCGCCAGCATCCTCACCCATTGCGCCGCTTTCCTGGAACCCTTTGCCCGGCTGATGGGACTGGACGGCTATATCCTTATGGCCTTCATCCTGGGCTTTCCCGCCAATGAGATCGTGATCCCCATTCTTCTGATGAGCTACCTGTCCGCCGGTTCCCTTACGGATTTTGAAAGCCTTGCCGCGCTGCGCACGCTGCTTGTAAACAACGGCTGGACATGGCTTACCGCCCTGTGCGTCATGCTGTTTTCCCTCATGCACTGGCCCTGCGGCACCACGCTATGGACCATACACCGGGAAA
Organism: Bacillota bacterium; assembly: GCA_023458835.1. GTDB lineage: Bacteria > Bacillota > Clostridia > Christensenellales > Aristaeellaceae > JAEWAH01. The sequence goes on along the minus strand of JAEWWY010000570.1, from coordinate 9,588 downwards.
CGCAAAGCGCAAAGTGGACCATCGCCGCGTTTTTGATCCCCACCGTCACGGGCATCATTGCATGCATGGCGGTCACAGCCGCCGCCAGGCTGCTGGGCCTTGCGTAAGCAACTCACCCGCGATATCCCTTCTTGCACGCAAGGGCTACGGCATGCGCCTTTTATCCTTGTCGCGCAGGAATTTGGGGCGCCATTTGCTGATATGGGACTGATCCACCAGCGCTTTTGAAAAATCCCGCCCCACGTACGGCGCGAAGGGCGTCATAAAAGGCACGCCAAAGGTCGTGTTGTCAACAAGCAGCGTCATGATAGCGGTGGTCACAACCGTAAAGCCAAAGAAGCCGAAAAAGCCCGTAGCCAGGATCAAAGCGAATTTTAAGATCCGAAACGGCGTAACCAGTGTATAATCGGGGATGGCAAAGGAGGCCAAAAGCGATACCGCGGAAAGAATCAAAAGCAGGGAACTGAAAATGCCCGCGGCAATGGCCGCCTGCCCGATCACGATGGCTCCCACGATACCGATGGCCGGGCCGATCTGCTTGGGCACGCGCAGCAGCGCTTCCCTTAAAAGCTCCATGGTCATCTCCAGCAGCAGCGCGCCGGTCATGGCATCAAAAGGCGTATTGCTTCTGAGCGTTGCCAGCAATATGGCATAATCGCTGGGCAGCACATCGGTATGGTAGGAGGTGACCGCCACATATACGCTGGCAGCCGTCAGCGCAACCACCAGCGCAAGGTACCGGAGCATTCTGGCAAAAAAGCCGAAGGCCTTGTTGTCGTACCGGTCATCGCAGGAAACGAAAAACTCGCTGAAGGTTTTGGGGGCGTAGATGGCATCATTGCTGCCATCCGTCAGTACCACCACCTTGCCATCCATCAGCGTATTGTAAGCCATATCCGACCGCTCAAGCACCCCCATTTGGGGAAAAAGCTTATAAGGGCGGTCCAGCAGAAAAGACTGCAGCTCCCCCGAAGTGCCCACCCCATCCACATCGATGGCCTTGATTTTGTTCTGAATCTTGCTCACCAGCGCATCGTTGGCAATATCCTCCACATACATCATGGCGACCTTCGTTCTGGTCCGCCTGCCCACCACGAAATGGCTGATCCTCAGGTTCTTATCCTGCAGGCGGTTGCGCAGCAGGGAAAGGTTTGTATCCAGGTTTTCGGTAAAGCAGTCCAGTGCGCCGCGAAGGGTGAAGCTCAGCTCCGGCGTAGGCACCGGACGGTGCTCCACTTCTTTGCAGTTGATGACGATGTACTCCTTGTCTGTGGAAAAGAGGAGCACCGTCATGCCGGACAGGATGTGCTTGTCCACATGGTCAAAATCCGACTCGATGATGAGATTGTCCGCATAGATCAGCCTGTCTGCCGTTTGCCTGGCACTGACATTCTCCCCGGCAGAGGAACAATACAGGATCAGCGGCTTGATCACGTTCTGGGCAAGATAGTCCCTGTTGGTCAGTTGGGAGATAAAGTAGATGTTCACCGTGCCTCCCTGGTAGGGGATCACCCGCTCCACAAAATCATGGCGGTCCGCCGCAATGGTCCTGATCAGCTTTTCAAATTCTTTCTCCCGCACGGTGTGATCTCCCCCTAGCGCTGTTGATCGGTTTCATAGTTCAAGGAAGGCGATACGCTAAGGTCTATACGGATATCCCAATAGACCTTGGCGGATGAAAACGCCGGCTGCCAGTCAAGCCGGCTGAAAGCGGCAGGATACTTGATGCGGAAAGCGTCATCCATTTGCAGATAGTCGGTCTTGTAGATATTCTGGGCCTGATAAAGCGTTGTATCCAGTTTCCCCAAAATGATTTGCCTCAATGAATTTTCCATTTCCTTCAGCGCGCCCTTGTTCAGGTGATAAGGGGTCCGGTTGTTCCCGTACTCTACAGTGGCTTTGAATCGCAGCTTGAAAAGATAGCTGATCTCGCCGTTTTGATAATAGGGCGTAATGGTTCTTGAACCCAGAATCGTTTTTACCGCAAAGAGCTTGTCCTGATACGGAACGTCAAAAAATGTCCTCGCCTTGTCGGCCTTGAGTATATTCAGGCCTTCGCACTCCTGCAAGGGAATATACCCCGTCACACGGTCGCCGTTCACCACCGAATAGCCCGCCAAGATCGTTTCCTCCCCCCTCATGCCAATGCATGGTATCAGCACGCCGGAATACCGGCTGCTTATGTTTTCCAGCAGGCGCGACGTTGTTCTGGAGAACGCTTCCCCCTGGTGCTCCAGGGAAGTGATGGTATATTCAATGGAATAGCCTACCGAGAAGTTTCTTTTGTTCAATGCGGTAAACATTTCATCCAAATCGCCGCGGGTAGTAACTGTGAGCACCTTTTTTCTGTAGGTTTCATCCGAACGCACGCGATACAGGTACGTAACCAGATCATCGTCATCATCCGCAAACCGCTCCGTCAACAGCAGCGTCCGCACACTGCTGATATAAATAGGCTGATCCAACTGCCGGTCAACATCCTGCCTGCCTTCCGCGAATGTTTTCCCATGGCCTTTAACATAGTAATATTTGCTTCCCAGTGGAGCGGGGCCGCCGCCCGACCCATTGGAACTGCTGGCCTGGATATTGGCAAGCTCCACATAAAGCCAAAACTCATCCCCCACCTTGTCAACGGCCACAGTGGTAACGATCAGCTTTTTATTGATGTCCAGCGCATCCATGCAGCCGCCTATGGGCAGGGCAAGGGCGAGGACCGTCAGCAGCAGCAGACAGCGCTTCATGTACCTGATCATACGCTTCTCCTTATCATAAGCTCCCGGACCGCCTTTTGATAAAAGCCAGCAGGAAAAGCAGGGTGGGCATTGCCCCCGCAAAGAACAGCACCAGAACGGGCAATATCTTTTTATACGCCTCATTATACGCCGGCATTGCGAACGCGGCCATTGCAGCCCCATACGCAGCCGCGCAGATGACACAAACCAGCAGGCCGCGCCTGGCCATAGGGAACATTCTGGATATAAGCTCAACGATGGAATGGATCAATAGGGTCAAAATGGCAAACAGGCTGGCCAGGCCAATGGTGATATATAAAATATCCGGCCGTTCAAGCACCGGCGCGTCCGTCAGCTTGATGGCCTCTATGAATGCATCGTTATAGACGACGGCATTGTTGATGCCCAGCATGCCGATGCTGCCCTCGGTAATGAGCACAAACAGCAGCCCGATCACCAAAATAGAAAAAAAGGCAGTCTTGGGCGCGCCCTTGTTTTTCTTCCAAAAAGGGATCAGCAAAAGATTTTCCAAACCGCCGAAGACCGTACCGAACAGGAGTATCCCATCAAAGAATTGCCTGCCTTCATCCGGATGATAGAGCGGCAGAATATTGGCAATCTCGCTTTGTGTAAGCATCAGCAGGCATAGCAGCAGCGTAACGGCAAAATATACGACCCCCAACACTTCAAACAGCCTTGCCATGGTTTCCGTTCCCCTGTGCACAATAAATCCAAAAAGGGCAATAGCCGCCGCCAGCGTAAATGCCGGCGGCGTTTTGGGCAAAAAATTCATGGAAATCAATTTGGCCATATTCTCATTCAGGTATACAAGCGCGGAAAAGAAATATACGGCAAACAAAACACAGCATACAAAGCTCAATACCCTTCCAAGCAGGATCTGCCCATACTCAAAAAGCGTCATGCCCGGAAACATGTTTTGCAGCTTTGCCACCATCATGGCAATCAGGGAAAAAGGAACAGCATATACCATAATCATCATCCACCCGCTGCGGCCCATGGCCTTGGCGGCCAGTTGCGGTATATCTATCGTGCGAAAGGCGCATATGACCAGCAGCAGAATGAAAAACATTTGACGGTTGGTAATGCCTTTTTCCAAGCTGCGCCTCCTTTGCCGGGCCCTGAACCACTTTTCTTGCCTTCCTGTTTTTTCATGCCGGATGCATAGGCCTATCATCCCCCTTTTTAAGGCAGCTATCCCTTTCATCTTTGGCGGAATTGCGGCAGCATATTTACAAATGCGGCAAAAAATCCTATTATATATGCATCAAGGGGAGACCGGGCAGACCGAAGGAGCTTTTTGTCTGCCTGAAAACAGAAAAGGATGGATGGTATGGAAAGCGGCCTTCGGAAGAAGTATGGTCTTTTCACGGCAATTTCCATGGTGGTGGGCATCGTCATTGGCAGCGGCGTGTTTTTCAAGGCGGAAAAGGTGCTCAACGAAACAAACGGCAACATACCGCTGGGCATAGTGGCCTGGGGCGTTGTGGGTCTGATCATGATCATTTGCTCTTATGCGTTTGCCACCATGGCTACACGGCATGAAAAGGTCAACGGCGTGGTGGATTACGCCGAGGTCTCCGTGGGCAAGCGGTACGGCTATTACGTGGGCTGGTTCATGGCTATCATTTACCAGCCGACGCTGACCTCCGTGCTGGCCTGGGTTTCGGCGCGCTACACCTGCGTGCTCTTAAACTGGGACATTACCGGCGGTCCCTGCATGACCATCGCGGCCTTTTACCTCATCGCCATCTATGCCATCAACGCCCTCTCACCCATCCTCGCGGGGAAATTCCAGGTGACCACAACGGTCATCAAGCTGGTCCCCCTGATGCTGATGGCCCTGGCCGGCACGGCCATCGGCCTTTCAAACGGCATGACGGTTCAAAACTTTACAAGCGTGGCCGTTGAAACCGCAAACCAGGGCGGCGGCTTGTTCAAAGCCATCGTGGCCGTGGCCTTCGCCTACGAGGGCTGGATCATTGCCACCTCCATCAATGCCGAGATCAAGGATTCCAAAAAGAACCTGCCCCGGGCACTGATGGCCGGCGCGCTGATCATTGTTGCGGTGTATATCCTTTACTACATCGGCCTGGCAGGCGCGGTGCCCGCCGCGGAGCTGATGAAGAACGGCCAGGACGGGGCAAAGCTGGCGTTCCAGAACATCTTCGGCCAGGTGGCAGGTACGCTGATCTTCGTGTTTATTATTATCTCCTGCCTGGGCACGCTGAACGGCCTCATGCTGGGCTGCACCCGGGGCCTTTATTCCCTGGCCGTGCGCAACAGCGGCCCCAAGCCCGGCATTTACAGCCAACTGGACAGCTCCACCAACATGCCCACCAACTCCTCCATCATGGGCCTTTTGCTGTGCGCCTTCTGGCTGCTGTATTTCTACGGCGCCAACTTGACCGCTACCTGGTTTGGCCCCTTCAGCTTTGATACCTCCGAACTGCCCATCGTGACGCTGTACGCCGGATACATTCCCATACTCATTATGATGATGAGGCGGGAAACAGGCCTTGGCGCCTTCCAGCGCATTGTGATGCCAGGCCTGGCGGTGTTAAGCTGCGTGTTCATGGTGGTAGCCGCGTGCCTGGCGCATAAAATGGCCGTGGTGTACTACCTTGTCATATTCGCGCTCATCATGCTGGCAGGGATGGGGTATGCGCCGAAAAAGGACTGAGCATCTTTGAACCAAATCAAAACCACCGGCTTCGCCGGTGGTTTTGATTTGGGGCGGCAAGCAATGCCATGGGGCCTTTTCCTCAGAAAAGGACTATCGAAATCTGCAACCGTATTGCCACCATCCTTTGCTTAGGCTATAATGCAAGCAAAAGCAATCAGCCTCAGCATCCCCTGCACACACGATGCAATCACGTTCACAAAAGGAGTTTGCGAAGATGGCGTATGGCGAGAGCACAATCAAGGGGAATCTGCATCATCATCTGCAGGGATATAAAGGACAGGCATTGAGCTATGAAATTGTGAAAGAGCTGATGTCCTTCGTATTTGATATGGTGAAGGACCCCAGCGTTTCCTGGGTATCCAAAGACAGCCATATCCGGCTTTTGAACGGCATCTTCAAAAAAATCGGCCAGGCATTGGACGATAAGAGCATCGCCGGCATCGAAGAATCCATCTGGTCCGCCTTTGTGTTCAAGCGCCAGCCCCAAACATATGGCAACCTGGGCCGGCTGTTAAGGCCGGGTAAGCCGAGTGAGGTGCCGGCCCTCCAGGGGGAGAGCGCGGCCGTGCCCCCTTTGGAGACGAAGGATGGCGCCGCAAACGCCTCCGGCAATGAAGCCCTCTTTAGGCGCCTGCATCTGGAGTTGGCCGCTTTTGAAAGCAGGATCACAAAAATGGCGGAATCATCCGCCCAGGAAAGCCGTGAAGCGGCCAAGGGGATGGCCCATGAGAGAACAGAGCTTGAGGCCAGGCTGGCCATCGAGCGTGCGGAGCTTGCCTCCGTCTTTTCCAAGGAACGGGCCGATTACAGGACATACCTTTCCAAGGAGCATGCCGAGCTGAAGGAAATGCTCCTAAGATGTCTGTCCGGGCAGGAGGAGCGGTCCAGGCAAGCCGCACACTCTCTTGACGCCCGCGTGCAATCACTGCACTCCGCACTGGAAGCATTGAAAGAGAGCATGGAGGCGCTTCTTGCCGGGCATACGGAAAAAAGCGCCGCCGGCATCCAAAAAGCGGAAGGCCTGCTGGATACGCGCTGGAAAGCCATGGAACAAAGGCTTCATAGCATGGAAGAAAAGGCTTCCGCCGGGCGGAAGGCCTCGCGGCGCATGACCGTTGTTGCCGTGATCGGTCTTATTGTTATGATTGCCGGGTTTGGGTTCTTGATCTATTCCAGATAGAGACCAGGCTATTTTATATCCACCAGCACATACATACCGCCGGCATGATACGAAGGCTTATCCGGGTTAAGATCATCCACGCCAATTGATTGAAACAGCACCTTCACGCGGACCGCATCATTCTCATCCACAAAGGTCAGCTCCTCCTGGGTATACGTCCTTCCTTCCAGATAACGCTCATCCAGTTTTTCAAAAAAAGTCCGAACCGGGTGGCGGTACAGCTCGCGTCCGTCCTGCAAAATGACAAGTACATCGTCTGCATCCAGAGAAGCGGAAATACCCGGGCTTCCTTGTTCCCGCATATCCGGATACCGGTCCGGCAGGAAATAATCATAGCCATTCACATCAATGGCATCAAAGGAATTCTTCCCCAGGCCGATGGAATGATAGCCCAACCTTGAAGACTTCTCTCTGGGCCTTGCAAAACCCAGCACCTCGGGAAGATTCTGATTTTGAAGGTCATTCCCTATCGGCCCCGCATCCGCAAGCGTATGGCGGGAGATGAAGTAGTCCAGAACGGCATAGATCTCCCGCCGGTCCTCTTCATCAACATTCGTGCCTTTTTGGATCACGCCCTGCTGCGTCATCATGCCGTTTTTCGCAAGAAGAGCTTGAAGCCTTGCGCGCTGGCTGGATACGGAGACGCCAAACGCGCTGAGCGGGCCCAGGACAGACAGCACGGCCAGCACGCAAAGCAGTGCGGGCGCCAGGATATTGTACCGGCGCTCCGGCGCAAGGATGATGGCCATGCCCGTCATACAGGCCACCCAGAAGCCCAGGACCATCACCAGATAACGCTCCTCGGTAAAGCCGTATGCGCCGATGCGCACAAACAGGCCCGCAAACATCAAAAGGAGCGGCAGGACGGTGAGCCTGGGATACCATCTGTCAAAAATGCCGAACCAGCGGTTTTCCCTGCTCTGCGAGCGCATAAAATAGAGCGCCAGCACCCCGACCGCCGTGTACCACAGCACCATGTTCACCATCATATTGCTGGGCCAGTCCCACAAAAGCAGGGTCCTTGCAAAGAATGCATAAATGATGGCGGTATATACCGAAAGCAGCGGGAAGATGATGTAACCCAGCAGGATTTTCATAAGCGGCTGAAAAGGTTCCGCCAAAACTTCTTCCCGGACTTCCGGCACCCCTGCCAGGAAAAACGAAGGGGCAAACAGTCCCAGGCAAAGAATGGCATTATCCATATATGCCTTATCGCCAAGCTCTACACCCAGCAATTGGTCGAGCATCAACAGAACAAGCGATACTCCGCCAATCAGTATGCCGGTAAATATAAAGGTCACAGCCATGCGCCATAACAGCTTCAAGGCAAAGCGCTCATCCCCTTTTCCATGAAAAAGGTATGGCACCGCCACTGCCAACGCCACGGCGGCCAGCAGAAGCCCAAGATAACGGGTGGACCCTTCCCAAGACTGAAAAGGCGGGGCGGGCAAAAGGAATACAAAATAAAGAATCATTACTGCTGCCAAGCCCGCCCACCAGGCCGCCTTGAAGATTGCGGACCGGCGCGGCTTCCGCTCGAAATACAGCCTGAGCGCAGTACAGAGCGGCAAGCCAAGCCCCAGCGTATATGCCACGCGCGAGAGCCACTCCCTTGTTGCCCCCGGCCATTCCGATTCTCGGTGCAGCAAAATCAGGCTGATCACTGTGATGGCGGCCGCGCAGGCCACCGCAACGGGAAAACGGGAAAAGCCCCGCTGAAAGCTTTTGCCCGCGCGCTTGAAAAAACCGGCCGGCTCCTTCACATTCCATCCCTCCGCCAAGCTTAGTATGATACGCTTAATGCTCATTCATAAACTTCAGGATCAATTCCCGGAAGATGGGCTTTTCATCGTATGCACAGTGGTCATACCCTTCCATATACCGGAAGGAAGTCTTTTCCCCATGGCCGGATTGCTTCAAAACAGACAGCATCAAAAGCGTCTGCTCGAATCTTCCCGGTATGTCCCTTTCCGCACAGAGGAAGAGCATGGGCGGATAGCAGCACTCGCTGCGCACATGGAACATGGGCGCGCGTTCATCCACCACAACCGCCTGCTGGGGCAGCCCCGCTTCCCGCAGCACATTGAAATGTACAGTCGGCTGGCCGGCATCAAAAATATACCCGGCGAAAACATCCGGGGACAGCCCGTGCAACGCCAGATATCGCTTATCAAAGCAAAGCATCATGGCAAGATAGGCCCCCGCCGAGCTGCCGGCCAGGTACAGCTTCCTGTCCGGATATTGGCTGTCCCGGAGCTTTGCCGCCCAGGCAGCGGCAGATGCCGCATCCTCAATGAATTCGGGATAGCGCGCATGGGGATACAGCCTGTAATTTGGCACAATCAACGCGGCCCCCTGGTCTGTCAGCCCGAACAGAAAATGTACATCCTCCTTGGACCCCGCCTCCATACCTCCCCCATGGAGATAAACAAGCAGGGCCTGTATCTCACCATCCGGCAAAAAGAGGTCCAGCCTTTGCCTTTCCTCCAGCCCATTTCCGTATACGATGTCCTTTTCAATGCGCATGGGATCTTCTCCTGTTCTTTTACCGCACAGGCAACATAAGCATTGCAAGTATTGGCTATCCCATGTGCCAATTCCTGCCTGCAAAAGCCTCTGCCTCTTCCTGCAAACGGAGAAGCACCTGCTGAATCCAAGGAGCTTGTTAAGTTCCTTGCCCTCTCCCAGGCTCAAGGTTGTTTATAGGTGGAATGCAGTGGAGTAAGGTGCGGCGAAGATGCCGCACCTTCTATTAAAGTAGGATTATATGCTCTTTTTTGTGCTTCCGGCGGGTGAAGCACAGCAATCCCTTGTTCAGCAAATGCCCGCTTGGTATCACACCCCATAGATACCACCTTGCGTTTTATATATCCGCAGATATCGATAACTCGCATTCCCTCATGGGAATGATAGCACAAAAATCCATATTTGTCTACTATCGCAGACATTCTTTTCAATTTGTACTCCTACAC
>JAEWWY010000569.1 GCA_023458835.1 Bacillota bacterium | reverse complement strand
CAGTAAGGGGGACGCCATGAAGGACGAAAGATTGGTGCCGCTTTTGCTGGAGTACAGGCAGGGGCCGCAGCCAGAGCTGATGGCGCAACTGGTGGAAGGCTATCTTCCCCTGGCCCGTCAGATTGCCCGGCGGTTTGCGGGCCGCGGCGTGGAGCTGGAGGATCTGGAGCAGGTGGCCAGCATCGGCCTGATGAAGGCCATCCAGCGCTTCAAGCCGGAACTGGGGCTGCGTTTTGCCACCTATGCCACCCCCACCATCGCAGGGGACGTGCGCAATTACATCAGGGATAAGGGCGATGCGCTGCGGCTGCCCCGGGACGCGAAGAACAGGCTGTATCATCTTCAAAAGGCCCGGGAAAAGCTGACGCGGGAATTGATGCGGGAGCCTACCATGAGCGAGCTTTCCCAGGAGATGCGCATGCCCCTGGAGAATCTGCTGGCCCTGTTGGACCTGCGCCAGAACACGGATGTATTCTTCCTGGACGCGCCCATGGACCAGGAGGATGAGCAGCGCATTATTGCGCGCCTGGGCAACGAGGATACGGGCTTTGAGGCGGTAGAGCACAAGGACTGGATCAATTGGGTCTATAAGCTGGTTACCCCGGAGGAAAAAAAGCTGCTGGAATTGAGGTTCGAGCAGCGGCTTGGCCAGCGGGAAACAGCACGCCGCATGGGTGTCAGCCAGATGCAGGTATCCCGCATGGAGCGCAGGGTGCTGGCGAGGCTGAAAAACATGGAGCAGCATAACCTGCAATAGGGAACACCTGTAAATCTTGTTTTGGAATACATTCGTAGCAGGAGTTTTTCAATTTCGTAAAGAATATTCATAAAGTTGCGATCGGAGGAGGGATGGCATGTACGGGCAGCGGTTGCCGCCGCGAAGGAGATCGGGCTTTGGCCGCGTTTTGTTCGTACTGGCCGTGCTTGGATTTTCAGGCTGGTACATCTATAGCACCCTGGCTCCCTCCGGCGGCTATCGAACGGCTGTTATCTCTTCCGGTTCGCTGGGGTTCAGCTACCGCGGGGATGCGATGATCGTGCGCAATGAAACCGCCTATGACGAGGATGGCGTTACCAGCGTCCAATACAGGGCGGAAGAGGGCAGCAAGGTCTACCAGGGCGATCTGATCTGCCTTGTGTATACCTCCGGCTATAGCCAGAAGGAAGTCAACACGCTTCAAAACTACCGGGATCAGATCAAGGCGTACCACCTGGGGCTGATCGCCAAGGAGAGCACCTTCGACCAGAAGATGACCAGGCTGGAGACAGAGGTCATTCAGCGGGCCCAGGAAGTGCGCAAGATGGTGCAGGGCGCCAAGGGCAACCTGCTGAACATGGAAAGGATCCTGAATGCGGCCATCACCGCCAGGCAGGATTATCTTCGGGAGAAGTTCCGGGACGATACGCGCCTGACGCGGCTGTATGACGATGAAAGCACCCAATTAAAGCGCATCCAAAGCTATACGAAGCAGCGGTCCGCCATGCAGGAAAGCCTGGTCAGCTTTTATACCGATGGGTATGAGGGGCTGAACACCTCCAACTTTGAGCAATTTTCCCCGGCTCAGGTCAGGGCCATGCTGGGCGGCGCCAAGCCCGAAAAAACGATCATCGCCCGTGGCCGCACCACCATCTACCGGCTGGTCCGGCAAAACGGCTGGGGCGTGCTGCTGCTTTTAAACAGCCCGGATTGGACGCCGGTTCAGGGGCAAATGTACCAGTTGAAGCTGGAGCAGTTTGAAAACACCGTGGTGAACGCGACCGTGATGTCCTTCACCCGCTCCGGCGGCGAACTGCTGCTGCGCTTATCCGTTCCCACCGATGTGGCGCCGGTGCTGTTTATGCGCACCTGCCAGGCGCAGATTGGGGAATACGTCAGCAGGATGAAGGTGCCTTCCAGATGCATTTATGTCAACAGGGACAAGGCCACAGGCGTTGGTACGACGGGTGTCGTGATACTGGATGGCGTCAATCAGTATTTTGTTCCCGTGACGGTTGTCTCTACGGACGGTGACGATACATACATTGAAGCGGTGCCGCCGGGGTTTTTATACGAAGGCCAGACGGTTCGCGTATTTTAGCCGGAGGGGCAGTTTGATGGAGGAAGATTTGAAGATCCGGCTTGAAAATATCCGGCTGGAGCTAAGCGGGGCTTCCGCTGCCTGGGGGCGCATGCCCCGGATCATCGCCGTGAGCAAGACGGTTCAGCCGGATGCCATCAATCCCCTGGCGGATATGGAAATATGCGACCTGGGAGAAAACCGGGTGCAGGAAATGCTGGAAAAGATGCCTTTTCTTCATCCAAAATTTCGGATGCATCTGATAGGAAGGTTGCAAACCAACAAAGTTAAATATATAATGAATAAGGTATGCTTGATACATTCCCTGGACAGAATGGAACTGGCAGGTGAAATTGACCGCCAGGCCCGGAGAGCCGGCGGCGTCATGGATGTGCTTTTGCAGGTGAACATCGCCGGGGAAGCACAAAAGGGAGGTATCCCTTCAGATGAGGCCGAAAGCTTTCTCAGGGAATGCGCATTATTGCCGGGGCTTCAAGTGCGGGGGCTGATGGCCATCATGCCCCTTGCGGAGGATGCGGAAAGTCTGCGGCCCCTGTTCCGGGGCATGCGCAGCCTCTTTGATCATCTGGCCCGTGAGCAAATACCCGGCGTGCGCATGGAGGAATTGTCCATGGGCATGTCCCAGGATTATCTGGTCGCCGCCCAGGAAGGCGCCACCATGGTGCGCATCGGTTCGGCGCTGTTCGGGGCACGGAGCCCCAAGGCTACCAATTAGTAGGAGGGTTCCCATGGCATTGCGCGACATGATCGACCGTGTGCGGGACAATGTATCTCAAATGACCCACAGGTTTCTGCATGGGGAGGATCAAGGATACTACGATCAGCATCAGCAGGGCTACGGCCCGCAGGATGGCTATTATGATCCATCCCAGGCGGCCTATGGCCAGGAGAATTCAGCGTATGCTTCCTCCTATGAAGGCGCATACCAGCGGCAGCAGCCCTATCAGCAGCCTGCGCCCCAGCAGCAGCAGCAGCCGTATCAAGGCTACCCGCAGGAGGGCTATCCCAATCAGGAGGGCTATCAATCCCCCTATGCCGGCAGCTTTGCCCGGCAAACCCAGCCCCAGCAAAGGCCTGCCCGCCCGGTTGCCCCGAATGTGGAGAAGGTGGTCCCGTTCCCCGGCGTCATGAGTGACGCGGCGGGCAACACATATGCCCATGAGCTGCAAATTCTTCAGCTCAGGGACAGGGATGAGTGCCGCGCTATCATTGAGTATTTGAAGAACAATTGCACGGTGGCGCTGAACATGGACAATATCGCCAGCGACACAGAAAAGCAGCGCTGTGTGGATATGCTCAGCGGCGCCGCATATACATTGAATTGCAACATCAGCCGCATCTCCACCCGCGGCGTATACCTGATCACGCCGGAGTCGGTGCGCGTTCAGCAGGATGAGGCCACCAGGCGCTTGAACGGCGCCGCCAGGCAGCCGGGCCAGCGGCCCAGCCGCGCCCACAGCTATGCGGCGGCCCGCGCGGGCCAGCCGGATGCATATGAAGCGCCGGAAGGCGGCTATGCCTATCCGCCCCAGGGGGGATACGCGCCTCAGGAGGAGCCGCAGGGGTACCAGAATCCTTATGATAACGAAGGGGAGTACAGGACCGCCGGCTATTACGCGCCGGAAACCCGCCGTGCCGCAGGGTATGGCCGCTGACCAAACGATACGTAAGAGGAGGCGTTGCGCTTGAGGTGGCTGTTTCAATTGTTGTCGCTGGCTGCATTCCTGTATCAGGCTGCCTTGCTGGTGTATTTCGCGATTGGCTTCGTGAAGCCGGCCCAATCGCCTTTTACGCAATTTTTGAACAGGATCGTCGAGCCGCTGCTGATCCCCCTGCGCCGCCTATTGGCCAATATCCTTCCCTCCAACTGGCAGCGGATGGACTGGTCGCCGCTGGCGGCCTGGCTGCTTGTATGGATGGTGCGGGAACTGCTGGGGATTCTTAGCCAGATCTTCAGATGACCATGGCCCATACGCCGGAGGGCAGCATAGCCGCCAGGCTTCGGGAGCTTTGCCTGCGCAGCGGCAGGCTGCAAATGCCTGTCTGCACGCGCTTTCTGGCGCCGCCGGAGGCCGAGCTGGCAAGGAGGACCGCCAGGGAACACCGCTTAAATTGTACGCTGTCCGGCGGATATCCGTTGGCGGAGCGGGTGATGGCCTGCTTTCATCCTGAGGGGGAGGAAGCGGCATTCCCCATCCGGTGCGTGCATATTACCTGGGATGGGCGGTACCACCAGGCGGAGCACCGCTCGCTGCTGGGCAGCGTGCTGGGGCTGGGCATTGAACGGAGCATGGTGGGGGATATCTGCCTTGTACAGGACGGCGCCTTCATGATGGCGGCGGAGGAAATGGCCGGGTTCATTGCACAGAACCTTACTGAGGCAGGGAGAACGCCCATTCAGGCAAGGATCATGGAAAGCATTCCGGTGATAGTACCGCCGGAGGGCAAAACATTCCGGGATACGGTTGCTTCCCTGCGGCTGGACGCCGTGCTGGCTGCGGGGCTCAACATGAGCAGGACTTCGGCCGCCGACTGCATCCTTTCCGGGCAGGTGCAGGTGAACCACAGGCCGGAAATGCGCTTGGATGCACAGGTTCGTCAAGGTGACCTTTTATCCATCCGCGGGTTTGGGCGGCTTCACATCAAAGCCGTCGGGACACCTACCCGAAAGGGCAGGATTCCCATTCATTTTGAAAGCCATGGCATACATAGATCATAATGGCCATTTTTCCAGCTAGAAAGGAGACCGCGCACATGCCTATCACCGTAGCAATGATTGAAGAAAAAGAGTTCAAAACCAAAGTACGCGGCTATGACCCCGTAGAGGTGGATGAATTCTTGGATGAGATTTGCGACGAGCTTATCGCCATGCAGGATGAGGTTGCTTCCTTGCAGGAGCAATTGAATCAGGCACGTGCCCAGGCGGCCCGCCCGGCAAGGCAGGAGCCTGCGCCCGTTGCGCCGCCCACCACGCGGCCTCAAGTGCCCGCTATCGCCAAGGAGCAGGAGGAGACGCTGCGCAAGCTGCTGGTGAATGCTCAGCGGGTGAGCGATGAGACTGTGGCCGAGGCCCATGCCAGGGCGGAAGCCATTGTGTCCGAAGCGCAAAAGAAGGCGGAGGCGGCTGTGGCGGATATCGCTTCCGAGCGGGAATCCCTTGCCCAGGAAGTGGATATGCTGCGCAAGGCGGCCAAGGATTACAGGGAACGCTTCCAGCGCCTGGTGGACGACCAGCAGCACATCCTCAAGGCCGAGACGGAATTGTTTGCGGATTGATCCGCTTATCATCCGGGCGAGATTTTGCCTGGGAATGTACAAAGGATTGCGGCCTGGAATTTTCGGGAAGCATTCTTTTGGTTGACTTTTGTGATAACAGGCTGCGAAAGAACACGATGTTTCATCGTGTTCTTTTTGCATGGGCGGAAGGAGGGGAACCATGGTTTTGGGGTTGAGCCACATCACTTTGGTGGTCAGGAATCTGAAACGAACAGCCGCTTTTCTGGAAAAGGTGCTCGATGCGCGGGAGGTCTATGATAGCGGTGACAAGACCTTTTCCTTGGCGCGGGAGAAATTTTTTCTGATAAGTGGCTGTTGGGTTTGCCTCATGGAGGGGGAGCCTTTACCCGAACGCACGTATAATCATATCGCCTTCCAAGTCAGGGAACGGGATTTGGACGATTATGCTGGGAGGCTCAAAGAAATTGGCGCGCAAATAAAAGAGGGCCGCCCCCGGGTGGAAGGGGAGGGCCGCTCCATCTATTTCTATGATTTTGATAATCACTTGTTTGAACTGCATACGGGCACCCTGGCGGAAAGGCTGTTACGGTATACGCAGGATAGATAATATGCACATATCAAAACCGAGGCTTGAAGCCGGCAAAGCTGGTTGCCAGCATTACCATGCGTTCAGGTGAATTCTTTCTTCCATAGCGACTTCTTTCTGCGGGAGGATGGTGGCATCGGAAGCTTTGTAGCCGAAGGGGATGACCGCCGCCACCTCCATATCGTCGGGTATGCCCAGGGCCTTTTTCAGGGCGGGCGTATTTTGCGGGACCAGGGTCGTGCCGTACACGCCGTCTTCGGCAAAGCTCAGCAGCATATTTTCAATGCAGCACCATGCGGCCGCCAGGCTGTTCATATCCGCCACGTTTTTGCTGTCAAACAGCCGGCTGCCGGGTTTGAAAACCATGACCAGCACCGCCGGGGCATCCAGAACCATCTTGTTTTGCTTGGGTATCGCCTCCAGGTACATCTCCTGCGCAAGCGGCTCGTAGGCAGAGATGTTTTTCAGCATCTGTTCCGTCACCGCGGCGCTTCTGCCTTCCGCATGGATGCAGGCCAGCTTTGCCCCGTGGTCTTTCAGCAGCACAAAGTGCCAGTCCTTTTGATGGTTGTGGCTGGGCGCTTGTAAGCCCGCGGTCAGCGCGCGGTGAATCACCTCTTCCGGGACTTCACGCCCGGCAAAATCGCGAATGGTCCTTCTTGCCTGAATGATTTCTTGCAGCGTCATTGTTCTATCCCCCACAAATGATGATTGCATTTCATTGTTTATTCACACATGGACATGATTCCAGTTTTTTCATGTAAACCATTCGTATTATACCATAATTTTCATCGCATGCAGCCTTTGCGATGTGTGCATTCTTAAAGCGCTTTTCGTGCGCGCCCCGCCCGGACGCGGAAAGCCTGGAGAGAATAAGAAGAGACGGTGCTTTATTCCGCCGCCGCCTCTTGAATGTAATATTTTGCTCGACAGCTCCAGTCACGAAGAGGTTTGGCGTTTGATTTATACTTCCTTTTGGGCTTTAATGAGATTCCTTCACTAAAAGCGGGGTGATTAATATCTCTTTCAGACGTTATGATATTCATTCCTTCTGGAATAGGCCAGTTAATCCCTATTGTTTTATCATTCCAGGGAATACCGCTTTCATCTTCCGGATGATAATAGTCAGTTAAATTATAAGTAAATACAGCTATATCAGAAAGGACGAGAAATCCATGTGCAAACCCTTCCGGAACATATAACATATTGTTCCTTTCAGATGATAAAACAACACCAAACCATTTGCCATATGTTTTAGACCCTTCACGAATATCGACGGCCACATCATAAACTTCACCACTTGTGACGCTCACCAGTTTTCCTTGCTGATATGTTTTTTGAAAATGTAAACCTCTAAGAGTACCTTTTTTAGACATTGACCGATTTGCTTGAACAAATTCCACATCAAGTCCGGCTTCTGTAAAATCTTTAGAATTATATGTCTCTAAATTGTAACCCCTTTCATCTGAAAATATTTTGGGCTCTATCGTATAGAGCCCTTCTATATCCAAACATTTTTCAAACGTGAATTGTCCCATTTTTCTGGCCTCCATATAATACCCATGATGCATACATCATCCCAAGGACGAAAAAGTTTGCCCTTTTACCTTCTTCCTGCAGCGGCTGAAGGAGTAAACGCTGGCGTTATGAAGGCACATAATGTAGCTATAGCATCCTGAAGGTGGGGATTCCAAAGGGGTTGTATCCCTTTGGCAGGGGTCCAGGGGACGTAGTCCCCTGGCTACGGCACGATATCCCCCACGCCGGACAGGACGTATCGGGGCTGGTAGGGAAAGGATTTCATTTCTTCTATATCGGTGACGCCGCTTAACACGAGCACGGTATCGATGCCGCTTTCAATGCCTGAGATGATGTCTGTATCCATCCGGTCGCCGATGATGGCCGATTCCTCCGGGGTGACGCCCAGAATCTGCAGGCCGTGCCTCATCATCAGGGGATTGGGCTTGCCCAGGTAATAGGCGGTGCGGCCCGTGGCCATGGCGATAGGGGCCATCAGCGCCCTGGTGGCCGGGGCGATGCCGTTTTCAATGGGGCCGGTCAGGTCGGAGTTGGTGCCGATGAGCTTGGCACCCTTCAATACAAGGGAGACGGCTTTTTCGATCTTGTCATAGCTGTAGGTGCGTGTTTCGCCCAGCACCACATAATCGGGGTTCACGTCGTTCATGGTGAAGCCAGCTTCATACAACGCGCCCACCAGACCCGGTTCGCCGATCACATAGGCGCTGCCGCCGGGGCACTGGGCCTTCAAAAAGGCGGCGGTGGACAATGCGCTGGTATAAAAGTGCTCCTCCGACACGGCGAGCCCCAGCCGGGCCAGCTTTTGCGCCAGCTCCCTGGGCGCCCGCTCCGAGCTGTTGGTGAGGAATAAATACTTCTTGTTTTCCCGCTGCAAAAAGTCCACAAATTCGTGAACGCCCGGGAGAAGCCTGTTGCCGTGGTATAAAACACCGTCCATATCGCAGATGAAACCTTTTTTTGCCCGGAGCTGCGCAAGGTCTGCCGTCTTCATATGCATCCTCCTGTCCTATGGTAGTATAGCGTGTTTTCCATGGAGAGGCAAGGTCTTGCAAAAGGAATGACGCAAAGGGGACACTGTGATATAATGGAACCATCTTTTCCCCCGAAAGGAAGCAACGGGATATGGACATGATCGGGATCATTGAAAACAAAAAGCAGGGCCGGGCGCTTACTGAAGCCGAGATCGGCTTTTTTGTGCAGGGCGCGTCCTCAGGCGATATACCGGACTATCAACTGGCCGCGCTGCTCATGGCTATCCGCCTGAACGGCATGACGCCGGAGGAAACGGCGCAATTGACACTTGCCATGGCCCATTCCGGGGATATGGCGGATCTGAGCGCGATTCCCGGAAGGACGGTGGATAAGCATTCCACCGGCGGCGTAGGCGATACCACGACGCTGGTGCTGGTTCCCCTGGTGGCGGCCTGCGGCGTGCCTGTGGCCAAGATGAGCGGCAGGGGCCTGGGGCATACGGGAGGCACGCTGGATAAGCTGGAGAGCATCCCCGGCCTTCGCGTGGAGCTTGGGCAAACGGAGTTTATTGAGCAGGTCAAGCGCATCGGCTGCGCGGTGATCGGCCAAAGCAAAAACATGGCCCCGGCGGACAAGGCGCTTTATGCGCTGCGGGATGTGACGGCCACGGTAGACAGCCTGCCCCTGATCGCATCCTCTATCATGAGCAAAAAGCTGGCCAGCGGAGCCGGCGCCATCGTGCTGGATGTGAAAACAGGCTCCGGGGCCATGATGCACTCCCTGGCAGGAAGCATCGACCTGGCAAAGGCTATGGTGGACATCGGCTGGATGACGGGGCGGCCTACGGTAGCCATCGTCACCGGCATGGCGGAGCCGCTGGGCTCCCATGTGGGCAATGCCCTGGAAGTGAAGGAGGCCATCGATATCCTGGCAGGCAGGGCAAAAGGGCCGCTGCTCCAGGTTTCGCTGATATTGGGCAGCCATATGCTCGTTGCGGCAGGGCGGGCGGATACGCTTGGCGAGGCGGAGGCGCTTTTGAAAAAGGCGCTGTCAAGCGGCGAAGGTCTTTCCAGGCTTCGGGAGATGGTCAAGGCCCAGGGGGGAGACGGCAGGGTGTGCGACGATGTGTCCTTATTGCCGCAGGCGCCTGTGGTCCTATCTGTGCCGGCCAGGGAAGCGGGATTCGTGCAGGGCATGAATACGGCGGAATTGGGCTTATGCGCCCAGCGCATGGGGGCCGGCCGCATCCGCAAGGGGGATACAATCGATCCCGCTGTGGGCTTTGTGCTCCATAAGCGCATCGGGGAACGGATCGAAAAGGGCGAGGCGCTTGTCACCCTCCACGCCCGGGACGAATCCTCTTCTCAGGCGGCGGGGGAGATGCTGCTGGGCAACATCGCCATCGGGCCTGAGCCGGTAGGGCCTGAGCCTTTGATCCATGCCGTTGTCACGAAGGACGGGGTGCAGAAGATTTCATAGCATTTGTAAGTATCATGAAGGTGCTTGTACTTTTGAATGCTTTGTGCTAGAATAAATCGCAAGAAGCCCTTTGCAGATTTGCATGGGGCCTCTTTTGCGCGTGCAGCGCAAGGTATATATAAGGAGGCTCTTCCATGGAAACCATTCGTTATGACGCAATTGTGATC
>JAEWWY010000568.1 GCA_023458835.1 Bacillota bacterium | reverse complement strand
TGATCAATATTGGTCATAACGGGGAAGCGGAGTATATCAAAAGGCTTATATCATTTTGTTCTAATGGCATTACAGGCACACTTGCGAGCTTGACAGCACAAGGGAAGAAAACGCAGATATGATGCGTGCGAAAATGATATTGCTGTATGCGCAATGGCAAACTGAAAACATGTTGTATATTGAAGCCGAGCAGGAGATAACACAGCAAAAGCCGAAGACCGGCATGGTGTAATGCCACGCCGGCCTTCATAAGAGCTTTTTGTTAATGCCATTTTGGACAGGCCTAATCATGCATGGGCTGGTTCACAATGCAGGGAAAACAAGATTTCATCTTCCCGGCAGAGCTCTTTATTTCCCGGCGCGGGCCGCCTTGTAGCGCCTGGCCACTTCGTTCCAGTCCAGCACATTCCAGAAGGCTTTCAGGTAATCCGCCCGGAGGTTCTTGTATTTGAGGTAGTAAGCGTGCTCCCATACGTCGATGGCCAGAATGGGGGAAAATCCGCCTTCCTCCATAAAAGGATTATCCTGGTTGGGGCTGGAGGATACCCTCAAGGCGCCGGAGGCATCCGCCGACAGCCAGGCCCACCCGGAGCCAAAGCGCCCCATGGCCGCCGCAGTCAGCTTTTCCTTCAGCGCGTCCACGCTGCCAAAGGCTTTGTTGATCTCCGCCGCCAGATCACCCTCAGGCGAGGCTGAAGCAGCGGGCGACAGGATGCCAAAGTACAGGTTATGGTTGTAAAAACCGCCGCCGTTGTTCTGGATGGCGGTGCGTACAGCGGGGTCCTTTACGGCACTTAAGTTCCGCAATATGTCCTCGATGGATTTTCCATCAAGCTCCGGCGCCTTTTCCAGGGCCGCGTTCAGGTTGTTGGTATAGGCGGCATGGTGCTTTGAGTAATGGGTCACCATGGTGGTCTCGTCAATGTGGGGCTCCAGGGCACTAAAATCATACTTGAGCTCAATCTGTTTAAACATAAATGATTTCCTCCTTGCGTTTGGGTTTTGATCTACCCCTGCAAGACGGACGAGGCGATGGCGTCGGCCATCTGATCGAGTTCCTCCTCCCGCTGGGGCTTTAAAGTGGAACGGATATCCATGGGTGTGCCGATGATTTCCATGTCCTTCATGGTGCCAATGATCTCCTGCATGGTTTTGAGCGCGGCGCTGGACCAGCTATGGTTGCCGATCAAGGCCACCTTCCGGCTTTTCAGGCCCAGGGCGGCCATATCACGCAGCAGCATATCCATCGGCAGATAAAGCTGCAGGTTGTAGGTGGGCGAGCCCGCCACCAGGTGGCTGTACTTGAAGGCATCGGCAATGATATAGCTTGGGTGGGTCTTGGATACATCATACATCCGCATATCGCAGACGCCAAGCTTTGCCAGCTTGTTGGAAAGTGCGCTGACGGCGTTTTCCGTGTTGCCGTACATGGAGGCATAGAAGAGAACAACGCCTCTTTTCTCCGGCTCATAACGGCTCCACAGATCGTATTTGTTCAGGATCACATGAAGATCCCTGCGCCAGATGGGACCATGCAGCGGGCAGATCATGGCGATTTCCACCCCGGCAAACTTTTTCAGCACCGATTGTACCTGGGGGCCATACTTGCCAACGATGTTGGCATAATAGCGCCTTGATTCATCCAGAAAGGCATTGTCGAAATCCAGCTCGTCAGCAAACAGGTTGCCGGCATGCGCACCGAACGCGCCGAACGCATCCGCAGAGAACAACACGCGCCGGGACACTTCATAGGTGAACATTACCTCGGGCCAGTGCACCATGGGCGCATAGGTAAAGCGCAGCGTGCTTTCCCCCAGTGAAAGCTCCTGGCCGTCCGCCACCAGAACCATTCTGTCTGAAAGATCCAGGCTGTAGTACTGTTCAAAAAGCTGGAACGTTTTTTTGTTGCCCACCACCTGAAGCTTTGGATAGCGCCTTGCGATCTCCTCAATATTGGCGCAGTGATCCGGCTCCATATGATTGATCACCAGGTAATCAAGATCACGCCCGTTCAGTACATGGGTGACGTTCTCCAGGTATAGCGCACTGATGGATGAATCCACCGTGTCAATGAGCGCCGTCTTCTCATCCAGCAAGAGATAGGAGTTGTAGGCCACGCCGTTGGTCAAAGGAAACATGTTCTCAAACCGTTCCAGCCTTCTGTCGCTGCCTCCAACCCAATAAAGTTTCGGTGCAATCTCCCGCACGCTGTACACTGTGCATCCTCCCCATCTGTAAGCCGGGTTTCAGCCGGCAATTATTATATACCCCGTTTTTGCATGATTGACATGGCAAAATGGCTATTTACAAGAAAAAACCATCAAAGTTTCACTGATCTGCGGGCAGCAGCACCGTAAGGGGTGATTCGCCGCTCACCGTAACGCAGTCGAACTTTGAAAGATAATCCAGCAAAAGCTCACTAACCTCCGTATTGATCTCCCGCACCCGCTCGCACTGCAGATAAATATCGTATCCGCCGGACCCCGTAGCCCTGTAGTTATTCATACACAGGGTAAGCTGGTGGCCCTCTCCTACCGGCGCGCCGTTGCGGGTGATGCTTTTGACCCTTTGACCGATGGGAAGATTCAAATCGAAGGTATATTTTATGCCGGCAAAAAAGTCATAGTTGTAATGGGCCACCTTGGGTTCCAAAAAGTCTTTTGAAATGGATACCTTCCCCTGCGGGGATACCTCAAAATAAGACGCGCAGCGCTCCAGCGCCTCTTTCAGCGCCTTCCCGCTCACTTGCAATATCACCAAAGTATTGGCATACACGTAGGTGGCCACCACGTCCCGCACCGTGACCAGGGCGTCGAAGCCCCGCATATCATTGGGCAGGCTGGTACAGGAAATATCCGCCCCGGAGGCATCCAACTGCACCTGGTTGAAAAAGGCTGCAATAGGCGCGCCATGCAGCGCCATTTGCAGCTTGTCCCCCGGCCACAAAGGCATGTTCAGCCTGCCGATGGGCGCATCCAGCCAATGATCCAAATTGCTTTTCAGCGTATGAAGCTTCTGGGCCAAGGACGGCATCATATGCGGATTGGATGGCAGCAGCCGTGAAGTGATGCTGTCGTTCTCCAGCACCTCCACCTTTAAAAAATGGGTGGCGTTGGCGGGCGTCTGGGCAAGGTGCGTGCCATGGTATGTGATATTCTCCATGGGAATATGCTGGTGCCCTGTGAGCATCAGATCAAAATCCAACTCCTCGCAAATGCGGCAGCCGATGTTTTCATCCGTATCGGAAAGCAGCCTGCCCGTTTTCAAATCCTTTTCGATTCCGCCGTGATACAGGCAGACGGTGAAGTCAGCCTGCCCCCGCAGTATCTCCAACGCTTCCCGGGCGGCCGTAAAAGGATCGGTGATCTCAAAATGGGAAAGGGTGCTTGCCTGCTCCCACCTATTCACCCAGGAGGTTACAACGCCCGTCAGCCCCACCCGCAAACCGCTTTCCAGCGTATGCAGCACGTAAGGCACAATGGGCAGCCTGCCCGACCGGTCCAAAACATTGGCGCAGACGCATTGGGCATGAATGCCAGACAGGTATTCCGCCAAAGCCTCGTAGCCGTAATTGAAATCATGGTTGCCCAGCGTCACATAATCGTACCCCGCCGCATTCATCACAGGGACCATGGGATTTTCCAGCGATTTTTTGCGGCAGTAGTAAGTAAGCGGCGAGCCCTGTATGGTATCGCCGCAATCCAGAATCAGCGTATTCCCATCCTTATGGAATTGAGGGATCATCCCCAGCAGCCCCATGGGACGGGTTGTATCATCCGCATGGGTGGTAGGGAAAACAAAGCCATGGATATCGGAAGTATAATATATCGTAAGCTTCGGCGCCATGGTCAGCCCCTCGCCAGCTTCTTGCGAATTTTGGTAGAGAACAGTTCGATCACGAGCATCAGGACGATCAAGCCGCACAGGAAAGCGCCGACCATGCTCCACCGGCTGCTGCTGATGCATTGTATCAGCGCCGCGCCGATGCCGCCTGCGCCGACAACGCCCAGTGTGGTCGCATCCTTGATGTTGATATCAAAGCGGTAAATCAATGTGGAAACAAAGTTGGCGTATAGCTGCGGAAGGATTCCGTACCGAATCTTCTGGAAAACGGTGCATCCTGCCGCGTCAAGGCTTTCCAGTATACGGGTGTCAAGATCCTCGATGGCGTTGATATACATCTTGCTGATCATGCCTATGGAGCAAATGCTCTGCGTCAGCACGCCGCAAAATGCACCGGGCCCCGTCACCCGGATCCATACCAGCGCCCAGACAAAGCTGGGAATCGTGCGGATGAGCAAAATAAT
>JAEWWY010000567.1 GCA_023458835.1 Bacillota bacterium | reverse complement strand
ATTGGATCGCCTCCAGGTTTTGTTGCATATATCATAGCGCCGAAATCTTGGGAAGTCAATAAAAAACCACAAGAAACTTGTGTAAAATTCCGATGCGAATCCAAATGCCGCGGCAAAGGCATACCCCGCAAGACGTATGCCAATCCAAAACATCCATGCATCGATAGGCAAGAACCCTGAAAGTGACTCCAATCCGGCATGCTGTCATCCCTCACCGCGTGAAGGATCTGGTTCTTCATGCTGCTTAAAGATCCTTCATCGCTGCGCGACTCAGGATGACGGTGGGCGGAGCCGGCATATATCCTATGCGCCAGTGTTCGTCGGCGCATTTGCGTTTTGAAATAGTATTACCGCCTACGGGGCTGTTTTTGGAATTTGGCGGGGCCGGTACTGCGCCCTGCTCCCTTGGCAGGAGAGCCCCTTCCCTGGGCGGGGCGGGCCGGCGGCTTTCCGGGCGCTGCGGTATAGGGCTTTTCGGCTTTTCCCTGCCGGCCTCTTTCCTGCGGTTTTGCAGATGCCCTGCCCTGGGACCTGCCGGGCCCCTGATCCCGGGACTTTTCCGGCTTCTCTTGCCCCCTGCCGGAGGGCCTGGGGCCTTTTAGCGGCCTGTCTCCCTGCGAAGCCCTGGGCGGCCTGCCCTGGTACCCTATGCCGGGAGAAACCAGGCAGTTCTTGCCGTAGCCGATCAGGTCCTCCCGGCCCGCCAGGCGGAGGGCTTCCAGCACGAGCCTGCGGTTTTGCGGCTTTTTGTATTGCAGCAGCGCCCGCTGCATGGCCTTGTCGTGGGGCGTACGGGGCACAAACACGCTCTCCATGGTGCGGGGGTCCAGGCCGGTATAAAACATGCAGGTGGAAAGCGTGCCGGGGGTGGGGTAAAAATCCTGCACCTGCTCCGGCTGGTGGCCCGTATCCCGGATATACAGGGCCAGCTCCACGGCGGCGCCCAAATCGCTGCCGGGATGGCTGCTCATGAGGTAAGGCACCAAAAATTGCTTCATGCCAAGCTGCCCGTTGACAGCCTTGTACTTTTGCACGAAGGCGTCGTACACCTCCCGGCCCGGCTTGCCCATGCGGGAAAGGACTTTGGGGGAAATATGCTCCGGGGCCACCTTCAACTGGCCGCTGACGTGGTGCTGGCAAAGCTCCCGCAAAAAGGTGCCGTCCTTGTCCAAAAGCAGGTAATCATAGCGCAGGCCGGAGCGGATGAACACCTTTTTCACCCCCGGCAGCGCCCTTATGCGGCGCAGGATGGATAAAAGCTCCGAGTGGTCGGGGGTCAGATGGCGGCAGGGCTTGGGGTACAGGCATTGCCTGTCCTTGCAGGCCCCGTGGGTGCATTGCTTTTTGCAGGCGGCGCGGCGGAAGTTGGCGGTAGGCCCCCCCACATCGTGGATGTAGCCCTTGAAGCCGGGGAGCTGAGTCAGCATCTGCGCTTCCTTCACAATGGAATCGGGGCTGCGGGAGGTGACGATGCGGCCCTGGTGGTACGTGAGGGCGCAGAAGCTGCAGCCGCCAAAGCAGCCCCGGGTGGCGGAAATGGAAAATTCCACTTCCTCCAGGGCCGGCACGCCGCCCAAGGCATCGTAATCCGGGTGCCAGCGGCGGGTATAGGGCAATGCGTACACCGCGTCCAGCTCCTCCCGGGAAAGGGGATGGGGCGGAGGTGTTTGAACAAGCCACCGGTGGGTGTCCTGCTGCTGGCAAAGGGCTTTGCCGCGGTAGGGGTCCTGTTCGTTGTACTGGACCATGAAAGCCCGGGCGTAGGCAGCCTTGTCAAGCGCCACCTCCCGGTGGGAGGGAACCTCCTCCACGCCTTCGGGCTTGTCCTTTTGCAGGTAGCAGATGCCGCGGACGCTGTGAAGAGTCTCCTTGTCCGCCCCATCCTTCAGCCAGGCGGCGCAGTCCAGGATGGATTTTTCGCCCATGCCGTAAGACAGCAGCGTGGCCCCGCTGTCCACCAGGATGGAGCGGCGCACCTTGTCCTCCCAGTAATCATAATGGGAAAAGCGGCGCAGCGAAGCCTCCAGCCCGCCGATGATGATGGGCACATCGGAATACGCCTTGCGGATGCGGTTGCAGTAAACGATGGTGGCCCGGTCAGGCCGGAGGCCGGCCTTGCCGCCGGGGGCATACACATCCTCATTCCGGCGCTTTTTGGCGGCGGTATAGTGGTTGACCATGCTGTCGATGACGCCGGCGGATACCAGGTATGCCAGCCTGGGCTTTCCAAAGGCCTGGAAGGCCGATTCATCCTGGAAGGGCGGCAGGCAAAGCATGGCCACCTTGTAGCCTGCGTTTTCCAGCACGCGGCTGATGATGGCATGGCCAAAGGAGGGGTGGTCCACATAGGCCTCCCCGCACACATATATAAAATCCGGCTGATCCCACCCCCGGCGTTTCATATCCGAAGAGCTGACCGGTAAAAAATCGTCTCGCGTCATAGTTTCCTTTCGGGCTGCAAGCGTTTTGCAGGATAGGGAAAACAAGCTTCCCCGGACCATTGTAGGGGAAGCAAAAAGACGTGTCAAGGCCGGCTTTTGCAGGTGGGAAATATGGGGTTTGTTGCAAATACTAACCTTCAGTGCCCAAAGCCCGGTAAAGTCAAGCCTTCCAGCATTACCGGAGGCTTCCCAAAACCCGTTTTGTACAACTCGGACTCCAATGGTTACAGGTTCAAATCCTCCCGGGCATGCCGGCAAAAAGCCTTGCAACCGTTTGGGCTGCAGGATTTTTGCCCTGTATTATGCTTTCATCAGGGTTGTATTTAGAGCATAATTATGGTACAATAAGACCATGAAAAGGAGGCGATCCACTTGCCGCAAATCATTCCGATCAAAGATCTCAAAAACACAAGCGAAATATCGCAATTGTGCCATCGCTCCAAAGAGCCTATCTTCGTAACAAAGAACGGCTATGGCGACATGGTAATCATGAGCATACA
>JAEWWY010000566.1 GCA_023458835.1 Bacillota bacterium | reverse complement strand
GGATCTCCATGGCCTCCTCCGCCCCACTGTATGATGACGCCATGCGCACCTTTACCTGGGTGCACCTTAATAAAAATCTGTACACCCCCTGCGGCACCATGCAGGCGGCG
The DNA here is from genome assembly GCA_023458835.1 of Bacillota bacterium. GTDB lineage: Bacteria > Bacillota > Clostridia > Christensenellales > Aristaeellaceae > JAEWAH01. The sequence continues at coordinate 2,712 of JAEWWY010000566.1, read as the reverse complement.
GGCTATTCCTACCGCTGGTTCAGGGATTTCCTCTGCCCGGGCATGCAGTATGACGCCATCAACAGCCTTGCGGAGGCCTCCAGGCCGGGGGCGAACGGCACGCTGTTCCTGCCCTATTTGTTGGGCGAGCGCTCTCCCCGCTGGGACCATAGCGCCCGGGGCGCGTATGTGGGCCTTGGGATAGCCACCAGCCGCGGCGACATGGCCAGAGCGGTGATGGAAGGCGTAGCGCTGAATCTGAAAATCATTCTGGATGTTTTAAGCAGCGCCTGCCCGGTGGATCAAGTGACCGTCATCGGCGGCGGTGCCAAAGGGGAACTGTGGCTTCAGATTCTCGCCGATGTGTGGCAAAAACCGCTGCAGTGCATTGCAAACCCTGGCGAGGCCACCAGCATGGGGGCAGCGGTTTGCGGCGGCGTAGGCATCGGAGCCTTCGAAGGCTTTCATGAAGTTTCCCGTTTTACCAAGCCCAATCGTATCTTTGCACCCAACAAGAATAATGCCCGGCTGTACGAGAGCCTTTCCAAGGCCTTTGAAAAGGCCTATCATGGCTTGCGGGAAGCGGATGAAGCCCTTCAACAAATCCGGGCGGAGGAAGTTGTCAAATGATCGAAAAAGCAAAGCTGGCACTCCTTGCCATGCAGCGTCATTCCTGGGAGCAGGGTGTCGCCATGCAGGCCTTTTGGGAGTTGGGCGAAAAGGAAACGGTGATCCTTCTTGCCAAGGAAGCCGCCTGCAGAAGTATGGTGGATGGCCGGGTGGCCACCATCGGCGTCACCGATGGCGCCACCGATCCCTGCTGTACAGGCGAGGCGTTACTGTGGGCCGCCCGCCAGACTGGCGATACCGATCTTGTGCGCGCGGCGGATAAGCTTCTTGGCTGGGCGCTCTATGATGCTCCCCGCAGCAAAAGCGGCATTGTATACCACTTGACCACCCGCCCGGAATTTTGGGTGGATTCCATGTACATGCTGCCCCCATACCTGGCTGCCGCCGGGCATTTTGTGGAAGCGCTTCGCCAGTTGAACGGATATTATGAAGCACTGCAAAACAATCCCAGCGGCCTGATGGCCCACATGTGGGATGATCAGACACAGTGCCTCAAACGCTCCGCCCACTGGGGCGTGGGCAACGGCTGGGCGGCAGCCGGCATGGCGAGGGTGATCGCGCTTTTACCGCGGGAGATGCAGGCTGAACGGGAGAACATCATTGCAAAGGATACAAGACTGATCCGCGCACTGCTCAATTATATGCGCCCGGACGGGCTCTTTCACGATGTGGTGGATGATGAAAGCACCTTTGTGGAGACCAATCTGTCCCAGATGCTCTGTTATACGATCCTTCGCGGCATGCGGGAGGGATGGCTGCCCAAAGAGGAATTTTCTCCCGTCTGCATGAAATTGCACAACGCCGTGCTAAGCAAGGTAGATCACTATGGGCTGGTGCAGGGCGTGTGCGGAGCCCCTGCCTTTGACAAGCCCGGGGTCGCCCCCGAAGGTCAGGCCTTCTTCCTGCTCATGGAGGCTGAATGGAAAAGGAAGGATAAAGCCGTATAAGAAGCTTTATGTTCCGCAGCCCCGCGAAAACAAAGAGATCTTTCACCAGAAGTGAGGGGGCAGCCATGTCTGCACTGATTCATCTAACGCCCGAGCGCCTGGCCCAATACTTCGACCATACCCTGCTTCGCCCCAACGCCACAGTGGCTGAATTCCAGGCCCTATGCGCGGAGAGCCGCAAGTACCGCTTTAAAATGGTGGCCGTCAATCCCGCTCCCGTGAAGCTTTGCAAGGAGCTGCTTGCAGGCTCTAGCGTGCGTGTCGGCGCCGCGGTGGGCTTTCCTCTGGGGCAGACCACCAAGGAAGTCAAGCACCTGGAGACCATCGATGCTATCAATAATGGTGCCGATGAGATCGATTACGTCATCAACCTTACGGAACTGAAAGCCGGCAATTATGCCTTTATCGAAGCGGAGATGGCTGCCATCGTGGCTGCCTGCCGGGAAAAGAATGTTATTTCCAAAGTCATCTTTGAAAACTGCTTTTTGACCCAGGAAGAAAAAAAGACGTTATGCCGCATCGCATTAAATATCAGGCCCGACTTTATCAAAACCTCCACTGGTTTTGGCACCGGCGGGGCCACGGCGGAAGATATCGCGCTGATGGTAAGCGAGGTCAAGGGCTGTGTCAAGGTCAAAGCCGCCGGCGGCATCCGGGACCTTAACAAAGCGTTGCTGTTTATCGATATGGGCGTGGAGCGCATCGGTTCCACCGCCAGCGTTGCCATCATCAAGGAACTGGAAGCAAAGCTTTAGGTGGCAGCAAATGCCATGATGGAATCCTTCGGCAGCATGCCACCCGGGCCCCGTGTAACATAAAATCCCAGGCATCGTTGTTGCGCGGCAGGGCGGGCGATTGCTAATCGCCCCTACGGCAGCAAAGAGAATAATGGCTTCCCTTCCGGCTCCTATATCATCCGGCAGGGAAGCCAGCAAGCAAATAACGGCGTAGGGGCGCTTATCAAGCGCCCGCCCTGCTGCGTAACAGAAAACCATACTATCCCTATCCCACCCAATCGCAAAAAAAAGAGCATCTAATCTCTTAGATGCTCTTTATGGAATCCGGCGGCGACCTACTCTTCCGGGCCGTGTCCAGCCAAGTACCATCGGCGCTGAAGGGCTTAACTTCTGTGTTCGGAATGGGAACAGGTGGGACC
>JAEWWY010000565.1 GCA_023458835.1 Bacillota bacterium | reverse complement strand
GTTCCAGCTTCCTGCCGGGGATGATGGCCTGCTGTTACAACTGATCGATCATCTGCCTTATCCGATGGCTATCTTCCGCCGAAACGGCGCGCTTTGCCTGGCGAACCGCAGGCTTATGAAGGAAGCGGGCATGAAGGCGGAGGAGATATCGGCGGGGAGAATCAATTTGCTCGACCGCGTTACCGATGAGAATTACGCTGTGTTTGAGGCGGCGGAAGATGTGTTTTTGGGTGAAACAACAGTGGTCAGGCCGCTTTCTTCCCCGCTGGCGCTGTTTTGCAGGGATGATGCCTTCAGGGACCGGGACCCTTATCAATGCGCCGTTTTCTTCCCCGCGGCCGGAAACCATGGGGAGATTCTTTGCGGCGCGGTGGTGCTGATGAAGTGACCCGGCCCGCATCACGATGCCGGAGGTTTCCCCATTGCTTTGAAAAGGAAGGTGATCCTATGAAAATCCGATCCATATGGGTTATGCTGACCCTTGTTGTTTTGCTGGTGGCAGTTGCCGGGGGCCAGGCTCAGGCGCTTTTGCCTACCCCCACGCCGGAGGCTTTGCCCGGCGGCCTCCCGGACAGCCGGGAGGATGTGCCGCCGGAGGATACCAAGGCGTCGGAGAGTGGTGTAAAAAGCGGCCTCTATGACCCCAGCATCTTCATCATTGAGGCCAGCGGCACGTGGCGCCAGGAACTGGCCAAGGGGTATTACGCCGATTTTGAGTGCGAATTGTACCTGGATAAAGCCGATGCCAATGACAGCCGGGCGGCGGACGGCCTGTACACCGGCGTTTTCTGGATGTCCACCAAGCTGGAGATCGCCGATTACCTGAAGGATTTGTTGAAGGACATGCCAGTGGAGATGGATTTTGACGCGGGCGGCGAGGGAATCTGCGACAATCTGACCATGCATTTGCTGGCCGAATACGGGCGGGAACCATGGTGGGGCTACGGCATCCCCGGCGAGGAGGGCGAGACGCTGCCGCCGGAAGACGGACTGGTGGCGGAGGGCGGCTTTATCGCGGTGGCGAAGGACGCATACCTGAACATTCAGGCGCGCGGCGCTCAGGGCGAATCGCTTGAGCATTCGGACAATCAAACGGCGGACGCGGAGATATCCTATATCATCCACATTGAGCCCGATCCCGGGAACGAGGCAACGGAGCGGAAGGCCACCATCTACCTGTACAACAGGGATGGCATGAGCGTGACACTTCAAGGTATCTGGCGGCGCATTCCCGGCTATCCGGAGGATATGCTGGAGAACGCCACCGCGAACCCGGCCCGGCAGGTGCTGGACAGGCACATGCAATAGCGCCGTGAACCGGCGCGGCTTACGGGCCTTGGGATATTCGCAAAAAGAAACAGGAGGATTTTGTATGAAGGCTCATCCAAGTTTTTTCCGCAGGCTGTTGCTTGCGTGCGTTTGCCTGGCACTGGCCGCCGTGTCTGTTCCCGGCGTGACGGCCCTGGCCCAGGGAGCGCCCTTGCCCGGCGAACAGTCGGGCATCAAGAGCATATCGGATTATATCGCCCAGTGGCGGCTGTTGTATAACCCGTACCGGGACGCCGTCAATACCTATAACAAGGCCGATCCGGATATGGTACTGACGCCTCTTGACAATGCCGAGATTCCTTTCATTCTGGCCGATCTGTATGATGCCCTTCCCGGCGGGCAGGAGGCGGACGGACGGTATGAGGGCGTATTGGGGCCAACCGATATGCAGGGCCATCTTGAAAGGGCCGGGAGCATTTTGTCCTTTGGCCGTGAATCTGTCCGGACCTGGGACGGCCTTTCCATCGCGGCCATGAAGGGGGACCTGGAGCTGGAGGAGGGCAGCCTGGACCTCCGGGCCGGGCATATGGTGGTCCGCCAGGCCATCAGGCGCGGCGAAGCGGACATTGAGCGGGACTATTACGAATACAAGCTGCTGGAGAGCGGCGGCATGCACCTGATCGCCATCTGGGGCGATCTGTATAACGCCCAGGGGATGGAAGTCAACCGGACGGTGGGCGTCTATATGCACCTGACGGAGGCCGGACTTGCGTTCTTCACCGCCCAGGCAAATGCCGGAACAGCGTTTACCCCGGTTTTGCTGGGCGAAGGGGAATGGACGCTGGAGGAGGCCGCCAAGGCGTTTGAGGCCGCGGGATTTGCTATTCAAATAAGCGGCGGGGTGAAGGACGGCGCGGTGGAAATCCGGTAATGCCGGGCAGCCTGCAATGAATACGCCGCCACGGCCTGTTTGGGGAACTTGCGAAAGCGAAAGCAAAATGGATAGGGAGGGTAAATCAATGAAAAAGGCGATGACCCGTATACTGACGCTTATGATGATCCTGGCGCTCCTGATGCTGCCGAGCGCAGCGCTGGCACAGGATCAAACCCAGCCGGAAGCGTTTGCGCTTACGGTGGATGATTTCCGCCTGGAGATTGCCGGCGCGGAGCCCATGGACATCGGGCTGGCGTTTGAGGTGACCGGAGGGCTCAATCAAGCCGGTAACCGGGGCCTTTGGGCGCTGGATATAACCAGCGCCAACATGCAGGCGCTCAGCCTGACCGCGGCGCTGGAAGACGGCGCGGTAAAAGCGCATCTGACAAATGCCCTGGGCGAACTGCCCTATTTGCTTAAGTCCCCTTTGGAGGCGCTGGCCGGCATGGCCGGGCAATTGTCCCAGGCGACAGGCGCTGTCCCGGTGGAGGGCACGGAGCAATTCACTGCGCTGTTCGAAAGCTGCGCCAAACTGGCGGAGTCGGTGAAAGACCCGGCGCAAAAGGCCGAGCTGAACGTCAAGGTACGCGCCGCCCTGGATAAGGCATTCCAGCTTAACCCCGCGGGGGAGGAAAACATTGAGCTGTTCGGCGTAAGCCGGACGGCGCAAAAGCTCACAGGCAAAACAGACTTTGCCGGGTTCCTTGCCGCGCTGCCCGAGATATTCGCGGCCGATCCCAACCTGAAGGCCTGCTACGATGGATTCGTCCGCATCCTGGATGAGAGCGGCATGCTGGGCGAGGGCGTGACCTTTGCCGATCTGCCCCGGCAATTGGCGAAGGAAGGCGGCGACTTCCAAATTGATGTGACAGAATATAAGGCGGGCGAAGAACAGCTCCGGCTTGATCTTGTCATGAACGCACTGCAGAACGGAAAGCAGGTCGGATTGATCGGCATCACCGTGGACAGCGATACTGCAGCCGGCCGTCCCGCGTTTTCGCTTACCCTCAGAGCAGAGGATTTTCCTGGTTCAAGCGGCGATGAGCCCGACTTCAAAATACTGGCCAGGCTGGAAGCGCTAAGCGTTTTGACTCCCGGAAGCGAAGAGTCGCACCTTTCCCTTGGACTTTCCAACGAGGCTTCAGAGAAGACCGGCTTTGCGTTCAAGGTTGACACAAGGAAGACCGATGCCACCGCGCAAAACCGCGGAACCTGCAAGATGTCTCTCTCGGCGGAGTATCAGGCGCCCAGCCAGGTGGATTCCTTTGCCGCCGCTATCAGCTATGATGGGGAAAACTACGAGACGGACGGCTTCCCCTTAAGTGAGGGCGGCATATCGGTGGAATTTGCCCAGGGCGGTACAGACCTTGTAAAGCTGTCGTTCAGCACGCTGCTCAAACAGATGGATTTGCCTGAGGGCGAGCTTCTTAAGGCCGGCGAGCTTACCGTGCTGGATATCACCAACATGACCGAAGAGCAGAATACGGCATTCACCGAGGCCTTCAATATTTTCCTGAACAACTCCTTGGGCCTATTGTTCCAGGATCCCGGCCTGGCGGCGCTGCTGGGCGGGGCCATGCAATAGCCGGCTTCCGCTCCGGGGGGCTGCCGCAGAATGCGGCAGCCC
>JAEWWY010000564.1 GCA_023458835.1 Bacillota bacterium | reverse complement strand
ATAGACCCGGGCATGGCCTTTGGCACAGGCACCCATGAAACAACGGGGCTGTGCCTTTCCCTGCTGGAGGAGTACATGAAGCCCGGCATGGACGTGATGGACGTGGGCACCGGCTCCGGCATCCTCGCCATCGGCGCCGCGCTTTTGGACGCTTCCCGTGTGCTGGCCATTGACATCGACCCGGTGGCGGTAAAGGTCGCCCGTGAAAACGTATCGCAAAACGGGCTGGACAGGCGTATCCGCGTCATGGAGGGCGATCTGGTCAAGGATGTGCAGGAAACCTTCGACCTTTGCCTGGCCAATATCCTGGCGGATGTCATTTGCTTTTTAAGCGTGCCCCTGAAGGAAAAAATCCGCCCCGGCGGAACGTTCATATGCTCCGGCATCATCCGTGACAGGGAGCAGGATGTGCTGGACGCCTTGATCGCATCCGGCTATGCGGTGGTTGAAAAGCAGTACCGGGGCGAGTGGGTGGCCATCGTCTCCCGCTTAGGTTAGGAAAGGAGCGGCGCATGCACCGCTTTTTTGTGGACGATTTGGGCTTGCATAACGGCTCTGCCTATCTGGAAGCCTCGGAGGCGCGCCACGCTTTGAAGGTATTGCGCCTTGCAAAGGGCGATGAAGTGGTGCTGATGGATGGCCGGGCGCTGTACCGGGCCGTCCTTTCCTCCCTTGACGGGGAACGGGTGCGCTGTGATATGATAGAAGCGCTGCCTTCCCCTGAAGCCGGCTTGCGCGTTACGCTGTACCAGGGCCTTCCCAAGGCGGACAAGCTGGAATGGATCGTGCAAAAATGCACCGAGGCGGGAGCGGCAGCCATTGTGCCCATTGCGCTTTCCCGGTGCGTAAGCGTTATGGCGGACAAGGACGCGCCTAAAAAGCGGGAACGCTGGCAGCGCATTGCCCAGGAAGCCGCCAAGCAGTCCGGGCGGGCCATCGTTCCGGATATTGGGCTCCCCCTATCCTTTACGCAAGCGCTGGAACGGCTGAAAAGCCATGAGCTGGCCTTGGTTCCCTGGGAGGAGGCGGCTGGCTTCGGCCCCCGGAAAGTGCATGAGCGATTCCCCCGCGTGCGCGACATCGCCATCGTCATCGGCCCGGAGGGCGGCATAGCGCAGGATGAGATCGAAAGGCTTAAATCCGCAGGAGCCGTTCCCATGACGCTGGGCAGGCGCATCCTGCGCACGGAGACTGCCGGCCTGGCCGCCGCGGTGGCCCTTTTCGCATTATGGGGCGAAATGGAGTAACGTTCAAAAAAATGACGTCGTTATTTTTCTTTACCCTTCGGAAATGATGTGATGCATTGCAAACCGTTGCTTTTTATACCCTTGGCTGCAAAGTGAATCAGTACGACACCCAGGCCATGCTGGAAAAATTCCTGGAGGCCGGCTATGAAGCCGTGCCCTTTGAGGAAAAGGCCGACGTATACGTGATCAACACCTGCACCGTTACCGGTGTGGGCGACAAGAAGAGCCTGCAGATGCTCCGCCGGGTTCAGAGGCTGAACCCCAACGGAGAAATCGTGCTGGCGGGCTGCCTGGCCCAGCGCATGGGCGAGGAGCTTGCTTCCACCGGGGCGCGGCTGATTTTGGGCACCCAGCGCCGGGCGGAGGTCGTGGCGCTGCTGGAGGACGCCGTTCGCCAAAACAAACAGACCGTGGCGGTGGAAGCCTTGTCCTCCGTTCCTTACGAGCCTTTGACCATCCGCGCCCAGGAGGGGCATACCCGGGCTGTTTTGAAAATCCAGGAGGGCTGCGGGCGCAAGTGCACCTATTGCATTATACCGATGGTCCGGGGCCCGGTCCGTTCCCGTCCCCTTGAGGAGATCAGCCTGGAGGCCACGCGCCTGTCGGAGGCCGGCTTTGTGGAGCTGGTGCTCACAGGCATCCATCTGGCCAGCTATGGCAAGGATCTTGAGCAAGGCATTACCCTCCTTGACGCCATCCGCGCCGTCCATGACGTGCCGGGCATCCTGCGCATCCGTTTGGGCTCCCTGGAGCCCACCATCGCTTCGCCAGAATTTGTGGATGCTTTGCGGGAATTGCACAAGGTCTGCCCTCAATTCCACCTGTCGCTGCAGTCCGGCAGCGACAGCGTGCTTCGCCGCATGGCGCGAAGCTACAGCGCCGCCCAATATGAAGCTGCGATTGCGAGGCTTCGGGAGGCCTTCCCCGGCGCATCCTTCACCACAGACATTCTGACCGGCTTCCCGGGCGAAACGGAGGAGGAATTCCGGGAGACTATCGCCGCATGCCGGCGCATCGGCTTTTCCCGGATGCACGTATTCCCCTATTCCCAGCGGGCCGCTACCCCGGCGGCCCAGATGCCGGACCAACTGCCCCGTTCCATAAAGGAACAGCGGGCCAGGTACTTGATCGCCCTGGGGGAAGAGCTGGCCAATGATTACCACAGAAGCCTTTTGCAAACCGTTGCGCCTGTTCTGCTGGAAGAGATGCTTCCGGATGGGCGGCTGCAGGGATATACCCCTTCCTACGTGCATGTAAAGGTCCCGGGCGGATCGCCGGGACAAATTGTACCCGTTCTTATGACGGAGGCGGATGAGGAAGGAATGTCGGGCACCGCCATAGAATAATTTGGTAAACGCGCATGATTTCAAAGCTTGTCCGCGTCTATTGAGTGTAAGAAGGAGCGCTGCGCATGGACAACTGCCTGTTTTGCAAGATTATCAAAGGGGAAATCCCTTCCCAAAAGGTGTATGAGGATGAATGTGCCTATGCTTTCAAGGATATCCATCCCCAGGCACCCGTGCATGTGCTGGTAGTATCCAAAACCCATGTGAAGGATATACTGGAAGGTGCGGCGCTTGAAAGCGGGGAACTGGCCGCTTTGATGCGGGCTTGCGGCGAGGTGGCAAAGCTTATGGGTATCAGCCAAAACGGGTTCCGGGTAGTCACAAACTGCGGCCCCGACGGATGCCAGTCCGTTCCGCATCTGCATTTTCATGTGCTGGGCGGCCGCCATCTTACGGAAAATATGGCTTGATTCAAAACAAATCGCATTGTTTTTACGTAAACATCCGGCTGCCTTGCGAAAAGACGGTTGACTGCCATACAGGAAAGCGATATAATAGTTGCACGGTCGCCATCCGTCCGTCGAGCCGGCGTAAGGTTTAGGCGAGATGAGCGAGGGGAGGGATAACAGTGTCCGAGGTACGTATCCGCGAGAATGAATCCCTGGAAAGCGCATTGAAACGGTTTAAACGTCAATGTGCCCGCGCAGGCGTTCTGGCTGAAGTTCGCAAGCGCGAGCATTATGAAAAGCCCAGCGTTAAGCGCAAGAAAAAAGCAGAGGCTGCTCGTAAGCGCAAGTACTGATTTTTCATGCCGGCCCTTTCCCCCTTGGGGAAAGGGCCTTTTTTTGTTGATGCTGCGCACAAGGCGTGTCCCAACGTGAACAACTTGTGAATTCTCATTTCCGGCGCAAATTATCTTGCGGAAGCATTGCACACGGCAACTCTTTTTGGTATAATCCCTACAGAGCTGTTTGAAAAGAGGCTTCCATGGAGTACGCCTTCCTTTTATGGCCCCATGCCAATACAAGATACGTAGCGTCCCTGCGAAAACTGGCCTATCAGGAATTGCAT
>JAEWWY010000563.1 GCA_023458835.1 Bacillota bacterium | reverse complement strand
TAAAGGGTGAGGCGATACCAACGCCCACACCTACGCCTACGCCCACCCCCGGGCCCAGCAAATACCTGATCGCAACCGACAAGGTGCATCTGCGGGAATCCGCCTCCAAGGATTCAACTGCGGCTTATACGGTGGAAGCGGGTACCGTGTTCCCCTATACTAGCTCCATCACGGCGGGCGGCTCCACATGGTACAAGATCACTTATCAGGGCAGCAACCTGTGGGTCATGGGCAACTATGTGAAGGTGATGAATACCGCCGAGTATGAAGCCTGGCTGGCCGGCCAGCCCACGCCGACCCCGTCGCCCACGCCTACGCCTCCCCCCAATGAGGAGGATTTGAGCGATATGGCGGAAACGAACACCACCAATGTCCTGGTGCGGGCCACCGGCTCCGCCAGCGGCAAGCAGGTAACAAAGATCTATGAGCAGGGCGTCATCGTCACCCTCACTGGCAGCAAGAATGAAAGCGACGGGTATACCTGGCGCAGCGTGAAGCTCAAGTCGGGTGAAACCGGCTACATCCGCGGGGATCTTTTACGGATCTACACCAAGGATGAAAAGAAAGCGTATGAGGATGCCGGCACCCCCACCACCAACCCCGGCAACGGCAAGCAGGAGGCCACGTATGAAACGCTGCGCAAGGGCTCCACAGGCAATGCTGTAAAAGCCCTTCAAACCAAGCTCAAGGAAAAGGGATTCTTCACCGGCACCATCAGCGGAACCTACGGCACCGATACGGTAGACGCGGTGAAGGCTTTCCAGAAATCAAAAGGCCTGACTGTGGACGGCATTGCCGGTTCCAATACCCAGCACGCGCTGTATGACACGGTGCCACCCGGTTCTTCCGATGAGGTATTGACCAATGACATTTACCCCGTGGAGAAGATCGACTGGTATACCGGCGGCATCAACACCCTCTTTGCCAGGGGCAAGACTGTAAAGATCACGGATGTCAAGAGCGGCATCACCTTCTGGGTCCGTCGCTGGGCCGGCGGCAACCATGCCGACGTGGAGCCGCTGACCGCCGCAGATACGCGTCGCATGTGCAAGATTTACGGTGTCAGCAATTCGGCTGAGATCGCCAGCAAGAACCTTTATCAGCGCCATCCCCTGTGGGTCACCATCGGCACACGGACCTTCGCAGCATCCATGTACGGCGTGCCGCATGGCTATCCTGAGGGGGACACCATCGCCAACAACGATTTCAAGGGCCAGTTCTGCATCCACTTTACCAACAGCAAGACCCATGCCGGAAACCGGGTGGATCCCGATCACGCGGCGGCCATTCAGTACGCATACGACCATGCGCCGCAAAAGAAATAACAAATAGGCAAGCGGGCTTCCCACGCAGGGAGGCCCGCTTTTGCCTGTTGAAAGAGAAGGCCCTGTTCTTATCCTGTTTATCTCAAATACGTTCTGAGAGGAAGGAAGCCACATGAAACGTTCTGCCCGTTTCCTGTTCTCCCTGCTTGCCTGCCTGTGCCTGCTGAATCCCCTGAACGCCATGGCCGGCGAGGTCGGCGTCGAGCCTCTGGAGGGATCGGATTACAACTGCTACTGGTACTACTTTCCGGGCGCTGATGTATCGCTGGCGCTTCCTTTGGATGCCCAGCTTCAGGTGCTTATGGACAATGCGTACCAAAAGGCGCTGGGCATCGGCATGGCCGATATCCCCGATACGTATTTCGCCTTTTTCGCCCTGAAGCATGAGGAGCTTGAGGGCATGTCTCTTGGGGATATGGAGGAGGACGGCATCAAAAATGTGCTGGATATGATTTCTTCCAACGGCGCGTCCCTTGCCTATGAGGCGCTGGACGATCTGCTGCCCGGCCAGCGGGCGCTTCGGGTAAAGGAGCCGGCGGAGGGCACGTATTCAGAGCATCTGCTGGCCTTAAAGGACGGATGGGTGCTGAACATGATGGCCGCCCGCCCGGATGGCGGCACTTCCCTTTCCAGAGAGGCCGTCTCCAAACAGGAAAGCATGCTGCGGGATGCCGTTGCGCCGGAGGGGATCTTAAGGCACTACCAAAGCTACACCCTGCCGGACAGCACCATCACCCTGAGCGCTCCCGGCTCCATGTACATCACCCTGACTACCGAATCCCCCGATTTCCTGCAGCTTTCCCTGTGCCCCAAAAAGCCTGGCGCGCAATTTTCCGTGCTGCAGCTTTATGCCCTCAGGGATGCGGCTTATGAGGGGCAGTCGGTGACCACCCTTTCCCAGGGGAAAAAGGAAGAGGCGCTGAAGCTGCCCGCTGTGGCCGCGTACGACGCATCCTCCCTTGTTGTGCTGGAAGGCTTTGGGGGAGGCTTCCCCGCCCTTTCATATACCAGCGACGGGTCCTTCAGCCATTTGCTGGCGCTCAAGGACGGCTGGGCGCTGTATGCCAGCATCCTGCCCTTTGCCAAGTTCATCGATCCCGATTGGGTGGACGCCTTGCAGGAGGCGGCGCTGCGCCAGCTTCTTGATGGGGAGACCGCCCTGCCGGATTGGCTGCCCGCGGTGCCCGTCAGCTACGAGGGGGACCTACTGCGCTTCCCCCTTACCACCCGGATCATGGATATCCGCATTCCACAGGGCTATGGGGTGGATATCGCCCGGGATACCGCCGACAGCCGGGACGTGTTCCTGTACGCGCTGGATGGCTCTTCAAAATATTTTCATATCGCCAGCATCTCCGCCCCCATGCTCACAGGGGATGCGACGCTTTCCCAGATGTACACGGAGGCCGAGCTTTTGGAACTGTGCGGCAGCGTGTCTGAAACGATTGGCGGCATGGGCCTGACCGCAAGCAGCGACATCACCGGCGAAGGGCCTGCGGGCGTGCCTGCCGTTTATACCACGACTGAGGAACAGATATACGAGCAGTACTTCTGGACCATGGACTCCCAGTCCGTATCCTTCTCCTTCACCTCCGAGAACAGCCCCGTCACCAAGGACGAATCGGCCCTACTTCTCGGCCTGGCTGTCCAGGGAACATAACGCGAACCTTTCATGCTGAGCGCCGCCTGTGGCCCCGGAATCCCGCAACCATGGGAGGCCGCATAAAGGCTGGGTTTTTGGTATACTGCAGCCTTCCGTCACCACAATCGCATCTTCCCATGGAAACTTATAAGCCCGCAGGCTTTGGCAGGCAGCTTGCGGGCTTATTCTATTCATTCGTCCCTTTTGCGGTTCTTCTCATGTTTGAAATGCAATGTTCATCCAAAACATTCACGCATTCCCCGGGATGATATATAAGTGAAGCTAATTGCACGCTATGCGCGGGTGTTTACCGGCGTGCTAACGCCTTGAAATTGTATTAGCTCTTTCCGGTTATTTGACGCTGAGTTGAATCTTGCCCTGCGCATAAAACCAATCGTCCACAGCCTGTTTGCTGAAATATAGACGTTCGCCTAACTGCACATATGGAAAACCGGGCCATTTGCCATCCGTAATGTTGCGTTGAAGATCATCAAGAATTTTAGCTGCCTCAAAGTCATATCCCGAAATCGGAATGCCTTTACTGTCATATTCGGTACCGTCATAGGATTCTGTGGGATACATGGAAAGATAGTAGCGAAGTGCCTCAATATCCATTATTTCTTGGGTGGTGCTTTGCGAAATGCTACCGCTGAAATTGCCCATCACAGGGCGTTCGGCTATTGTGTTGGAAAAGATATGAGCAGCTATAATCATGCCTGTTGCTATGATCGTGGCAAATAGTATTTTCGAGACATTGCTGAATATCTCTCCTTTTTTGAAATCCATTATTATCTCCTCCCCAATCACTCTTGCTGTTCTACAGTATAGCAGAAGCCGTAGCGGATGGAAACAAGGCAAGTAAATCATTGCACGGAAAAGCCGCAGGCCCAATATTGAACCTGCGGCTGTCCATGATACTTACCCTTCTGCCGCAACTCCATAAAAGTACGCCCCGTCCCGCGGCCAATTACCAGATATTTTGTACGGGAAATGAATCGGGCATCGAATTGCCCGGTCTATCGCATGCGGAGCGGAGTTTGGTTATTAAATGGGACAATGTGGCATTGTCGGCGAGCTCAACCGGCGCGCTGCTGCGCCAAGAAAGCCTCAGTCCCGCTGCGATCGATAGGGTCCGGAGGGAGAATCCCGGAGCATGCTACCTTCTTTCCAGCATGGCTTTCAGGTATTGGCCCGTATGGCTTGCCTCTATCTGGCACAGCTCCTCCGGCGTGCCCTGGGCGATGATCTGCCCGCCCCGGTGGCCCCCCTCGGGGCCCAGGTCGATGATGTAGTCGGCGGTTTTGATGATGTCCAGGTTATGTTCGATCACGATCACGCTGTTGCCTGTGTCCACCAGCCGCTGCAGCACCTGCACCAGCCTGTCCACGTCGGCCATGTGCAATCCGGTGGTAGGCTCATCCAGCACGTACACGGTTTTGCCCGTGGCCCTGCGGCTGAGCTCCGTGGCCAGCTTCACCCGCTGGGCCTCGCCGCCCGATAATGTGGTGCTGGACTGGCCAAGCTTCATGTAGCCCAAACCCACATCGTACAGCGTCTCCAGCTTGCGCAGGATCTGCGGGTGGTTTTCAAAATACGATATCCCTTCCTCCACGGTCATTTCCAGCACGTCGTGGATGGACTTGCCCCGGTAGTGGACCTCCAGCGTCTCCCTGTTGTAGCGCTTGCCCTTGCATACCTCGCAGGGGACGTAGATGTCCGGCAGGAAGTGCATCTCGATCTTGATCAGCCCGTCGCCGGAGCAGGCCTCGCACCGCCCGCCCTTCACGTTGAAGGAGAAGCGGTTTTCCTTGTAGCCCCTGGCCTTGGCGTCGGGGGTCAAGGCAAAGACCTTGCGGATCAGGTCGAACAGCCCGGTATAGGTGGCGGGGTTGCTGCGGGGCGTGCGGCCGATGGGCGACTGGTCGATGTCGATGATCTTGTCCAGTTGCTCCATGCCCTCCAGCTTGTCGAACGCGCCGGGGCGGGTCTTGGCCCGGTTCAATTGCTTGGCCAGGTATTTGTAGAGGATCTCGTTCACCAGGCTGGACTTGCCGCTGCCGGATACGCCTGTGACGCAGGTCAATACCCCCAGGGGAATGGTAGCATCGATATTCTTAAGGTTGTGCTCCCGTGCGCCCCGGATGGTGAGATGGCCCGTGGGCTGGCGCCGCTTTTCCGGTACGGGGATGCTTTTCTGGCCGCTCAAATACTGGCCGGTAAGGGAGTCGGGGTTTTTTATGATCTCCTCCACCGTGCCCTGGGCCACGATATGGCCGCCGTGGGCGCCGGCCCCCGGGCCGATGTCCACGATGTAATCGGCGGCATACATGGTTTCCTCGTCATGCTCCACCACGATCAGCGTATTGCCGATGTCCCGCAGGCTCTTCAAGGTTTTCAATAACCTGGCATTATCCCTTTGGTGCAGGCCGATGGAGGGTTCGTCCAGGATGTACAGCACACCTACCAGGGAGGAGCCTATTTGCGTGGCCAGGCGGATTCTTTGCGCCTCGCCGCCGGACAGGCTTCCCGCCGCCCGGGAGAGCGTCAAATAGTCCAGACCCACGTCCACCAGGAAGCCCAGGCGGGCGTTGATCTCCTTCAATATCTGGGAGGCGATCAGCGTCTGCTTTTCGTTGAGCGTAAGATGCCTGAAAAATTCCCTGGCGTCCAGCACGCTCAAATTGCTGACCTTGGCAATGTTCTCCGCGCCTACGGTAACAGCCAGCGCCTCAGGCTTCAGCCTGCGGCCATGGCAGTCGGGGCACTCGTCCGCCACCATGTATTCTTCATACAGCGCTTTCATGCCATCGCTGGCGGTTTCCCGGTAGCGGCGCTCCAGGGAAGGGATAATGCCCTCGTATGGCGCGTCGAAATGGCCCGCGCCATTCTGCCCGGCGTAATGGACGGTAATCTTTTCCCTGCCGGTGCCGTATAAAAGCAGGTTCACGATCCTTTCCGGCAGATCCTTCACAGGCGTGTCCATGTCAAAGCCGTATTTTTCGGCAAGGGCCGCAAAGAACATGTTGGCGATGCTGGAGGGGTCCTTCACATTCCAGCCCATGGCATTGATGGCGCCCTGGTTGAGGGAAAGGCCGCGGTCCGGGAGCACGATGTCGGGGCTGATCTTCATCAGCGTGCCAAGGCCGGCGCAGGTGGGGCATGCCCCGAAGGGGCTGTTGAAGGAGAACAGCCTGGGGGCCAGCTCCTCAATGGAAATGCCGCAGTCGGCGCAGGCGTAGTTCTGGGAGAACAGGATTTCACCCTGCTCGCCCAGGTCGATCAATATCAGACCGCCGGACTGGCCTGCCGCCGTTTCCATGCTGTCGGTAAGCCGCTTTGACATTTCCTTTCCGGCCCTGATGATCAGCCGGTCGATGACGATTTCAATGGAATGTTTTTTTTGCTTGTCCAGGGGCGGCGTATCGTCGATCTCGTAGAGCGTGCCGTCGATGCGTACGCGAACGAAGCCGCCCTTGCGGGCGTCCTCCAAAAGCCTTGCGTGCTCGCCCTTGCGGCCGCGCACCACCGGCGCCAGCACCTGCATCCTCGTGCCCTCGGGATAGGATACAATTTGATCCACCATCTGGTCGATGGTCTGCTGGTTGATTTCCTTGCCGCACTGGGGACAGTGGGGCGTGCCGATGCGGGCGTACAAAAGGCGCAGGTAGTCGTGGATCTCCGTCACCGTGCCCACGGTGGAGCGGGGATTGCGGCTGGTGGTCTTCTGGTCGATGGAGATGGCGGGAGACAAGCCCTCGATGTAGTCGATGTCCGGCTTCTCCATCTGTCCCAGGAACTGCCGGGCATAGGCGGACAGCGATTCCACATACCGCCGCTGGCCCTCGGCATAGATGGTATCAAAGGCCAGAGAGCTTTTGCCCGACCCGGACAGCCCCGTGAATACCACCAATTTGTCGCGGGGGATCTCCAGATCAATATTTTTCAGATTGTGCTCCCGGGCACCTTTTACAAACAGCGTATTGCGCAAGCGTCACACCTCGATCAATTCATAAACCCGGGTGCCCAGCCCCAGCTTTTCGCTGTGGGTGAGTTGAGTGACCCAGTTGGTATCCGGGTGGTTGTTCTTAAAATGGTCATCGCTGATATGGGGAAGCTCCGAAAGCCTGCTGCCGGGCAGCGGCGAAAGCCGCAAACAGGCATCCACGCAGGCCTGGTCCAGCGCCACCGGGTCGAAGGAAGCGAACATGCCCACGTCCGGCAGTATGGGCGCGTCGTTGTAATCATGGCAGTCGCACACGGGGGAGATGTCCATCACCAGGCTTACGTGGAAGTGGGGCCGCCCCTGAAGGACCGCCAGGGTGTACTCCGCGATCTTCCTGTTCAGAATATCGTTGCTCTGGTCCCAGGTGGGCTGGACCGCATCCTCAGGGCAAACGCCGATGCAGCGGCCGCAGCCCACGCACTTGTCCCAGTGGATGCGCGCCTTCCCTTGGGGGAAGGTGATGGCGTCGTGGGCGCATTCCTTGCGGCATTTGCCGCAGCGCACGCACAGGTCCTCATCCACCTCCGGCTTGCCGGAAGAGTGCATTTCCATTTTGCCGGCCCGCGAGCCGCAGCCCATGCCGATATTCTTGATGGCCCCGCCAAACCCTGTGCCCTCGTGGCCCTTAAAGTGGGTGAGGCTGATGAATACATCCGCATCCATCACCGCGCGGCCGATCTTGGCCTCTTTCACGTATTCGCCGGGAATCTTCACCAGCGCTTCATCCGTGCCCTTCAGCCCGTCGCCGATGATCACGTGGCAGCCCGTGGAAAAAGGAGAAAACCCATTTTCATAGGCTGCCTCCATATGATCCAGCGCGTTTTTCCTTCTGCCCACGTACAGCGTGTTGCAGTCGGTCAGAAAGGGCATGCCGCCGTTTTTGCGCACCAGGTCCACCAGCACCTTGGCATAGTTGGGCCGCACGAAGGACAGGTTCCCCGGCTCACCGAAATGCAGCTTGATGGCTGCGAACTTCTTGCTGAAATCAATGCTCTCAATACCCGCCTTCGTCACCAGGCGGCGCAGCTTGTCCAGAAGATTGCGGCCGTCCGCGGCCCGCAGGTTCGTAAAGTACACGTTCGAAGGCTCCATGGCTCTCCTCCCGAAAATTCATACCAGCATAGTGTAGCACGGCGAACGTACTTTCGCAATGTGTCGGATGGGAATTTCAAAAACTGCACACCAGAGGGGTACTGCCCTCCCTGCATCCGCTTTTTACACCTGCTTCTATCCATATACATAACCTGAAAACGGATCATATTTTTAGGAGGAATCCATATGCCAGGTTACACTAGATATTCCCCCCGGCAAGCGCCAAACCAGCCTCCCTACCGGCAGGTGCCCCACCGGCAGATGCCTTACCGGCAGGCTCCTTACCCGCCGCCCTACCCGGTCAACTATATCATCTCCCCTGAGGAACAATGTCAGGAGCCCTGTGAGCGATGCGAAGAAGAACCCTGCGAACAATGCGGCGAAGACCCTTGCCACGGCCCGGATCATGGCTGTGAAGGGCCGGTTGGGCCCACAGGTCCCACGGGTGCAGCGATTTATCCGAACCCCTTGGAACCCTTGAAACAAATAGCAGAGCTTTTGCATTCCCATGAAGGGGTATGCGCATATCATTAACCAGGGGATGCATTCATTGACATATTCAAGATATAGGCGCTATAATGAATTCGTTATTTAGGATGGGGATCATATATTCTCAGTGAATGGGCTGTACAGCGATATTCCGTGCAAAATAAGCGAAAAGCCATGCAGCGCCAAACAGGAGGCGATTCCGGTGAGCCCGCGCAAAATCAGGCAACTGGTGATACTCAATGCTGCCATTGTGCTGATCAACATAGCATTGTTTTCCAATGCTTTTTTTGGTTTGTCCTTAACCGGCGGCACAACTCTTTCCATCACTATAGCGTGGGCTGCCGTTTTAGGCAGCGTCCTCGCATTCCTGAAAGGGAATCTTTCCATATTGAGCAAGCCGGAAACGCGCTTTCTTTTACAGAACATTCATTCGCTCGATGGTTGCATCGCTGTTTTTGAAGAGGCGATTCATAACGGCGATGTTTTTGATGAGAATATTCTCAAAAATATCGAACAGATCAAGCGCTTTCGGCGCAAGTTCGCCACAATCCAGGATATACTGCTGCAAAAATTCTCTGCCACTGAGATGAGCTTTCAAAAGTTCAGCGGCGTACTTAAGGAAGTGGAGCATGTTATTTATATGAACATGCGCAGTATTCTCAACAAAATCTCCGCATTTGATATGGATGAATATGAGAACATGCAAAAAAAGGGCCATCGCGGCGATGAATTTTCTCAAGAAAAAATGAATATTTACAACACGTACATTGCTTATGTGAACGATGCAACGAAAACGAACGAGGATATTTTGCTGAAGCTGGACCGATTGCTGCTGGAAATTTCACAGTACAACAGCCTGGAAGGCGGCGACGTTCAAAAGCTTCCCGCGATGATTGAAATGGATGATTTGATTCAGCATGCAAATCTATATAAATAGCAGGGAGAATGAATCATGAAGGCTTCTAAGAACAACACGTTCAAACTTGCAGTCATCGCCGTAGTGGTTTTTGGGCTGATTTTCGGCGTTGTTTCGATTACGCAAAATTGGGGCAAGAACAGGGATACCATAGATACCGAAGCTGCCATCAAAAAGCTGGACAGTTTATATGCCAAACTGACCGTGAACAAGCTGAACCCGAAGCTGGATCCCAGCTTTCAGGGCCAGGATGAAATGGAAGAAAAGATGGCGGTTTTGCCTGACATTGCGGAGTATGCGTTTGTGGTGAACCCGGCAACGGACCATTTCCTGACCATTTATGCGTCGGCAGATTATGCGGATTGGCTGACAGACGTTGCCGGCAAGTTCAATCAAAGCGGTGCGGCGGTTGGCGGCCAGCCGGTCTCAGTGGGCATTCGTGCCATTCCCAGCAGCCTTGCGGCAGATTTCATATCCTCCGGCAAATACACGCCCGATGTATACGCGCCGGCAAGTGAAATCTACGGTGATATGCTGACCGGCCGGGGCATAAAAGCGCACCTGGTGGAAAAGCGGACTGCCGGAAATGTTGCCGGGATTGTTTTAACAAAGAAAAAGCACGACGACCTGACCAAGAAATATGGCACGCTCGACAGCAAGTCCATCATCGACAGCGTTTTGAACGGAGAGATCACCCTGGGATATACCACCCCCCTCTCTGACGAGGATGGGTTTAGCTTCATTTTAACCTTGCTGTCCAACTTTGACAGCAATGATCCGCTCAGCGATCATGCCATTGCAAGCCTGCGCAGCTTGCAGGACAAGGTGCCGCTTATTGCATATGACAGTGACCAGTTAAAAGCGGCGCTGACAGGCGGAACGCTGGATGCGATTGTGCTGGACTATCACGCATACTTTCATTCCCCTAACTTGAAAGCTTCCTATGCCTTTTTGCCCCTCAAGGTCCGGCATGATCATCCCGTTTACGAAATGGGTGATTTGCCGGAAATCAAGAAGCAGATCACCGCCCAGTTCGTGGCTTTCCTGAAAAATGCCGATTCACAAAAAGCCGCCAG
>JAEWWY010000562.1 GCA_023458835.1 Bacillota bacterium | reverse complement strand
GTCTGTAGCTTATAACCCTGTCCTGTCCGATCAGGGTGCCTGCCTTCATCCGGATGGGAAGGTGACCTTTCGCATTGAAGCAAAGGAAGCCCGCAGCGTTACGGTGTCCCCCTTTGGCCAGGAGTGTGCCCTCACAAAAAATGAGGATGGGATGTGGACCGGGACATTTGACATCGGAAAAGGCTTCAAGTATCTGACAGTAAAAATCGACGGGGCAGATGTACTGTCACCGTTTCTGCCGATTGGCTTTGGATGCTGCCGGCCCATGAACTTTGTGGACATTCCCAGTGAAGATTTCTATCTCTTGAAAGATGTGCCCCACGGCACGGTATCAAAACTCCTTTATCCTTCCTCCATCACCGGAAAAACTGAGTGCTGCCTTGTTTACCTTCCGCCCGACTGGAATTGTTCGGAAGAATACCCGGTGCTGTATTTGCAGCATGGCTGGGGTGAAAACGAAACAGGCTGGGTGCAGCAGGGCAAGATCAATCATATCCTGGATAATTTGATCGCGGGCGGAAGGGCGGAGCGGATGCTGGTTGTCATGTGCAACGGCATGGTTCAACTGAATGGCCAGGCTGATACCACCGTTTTTCCCCAGGTGCTGGTGGAGGATGTGATCCCTTTTATTGAAAGCAGATTCCGTATGAAGCAGGATAAGTGGAGCCGGGCTGTGGCGGGCCTTTCCATGGGCAGCATGCATACAAGCGTAGCATCCCTTACACATCCTGAACTGTTTGGTTATGCCGGGCTGTTTTCCGGATTCTTGCGCTCGCCTTTCACAGATAAAAATCCGCATTTGAACGCGCTTGAGGATCCGGACGCATTCCACAGCAATTACCGCTTGTTCTTCAGGGGCATGGGTGATGAGGACCAGTTCCTGAAATCGTTTCTCGAAGAGGATGAAATCCTTAAAGATAAGGGCATACGCGCAGACCGGAGAATGTACCATGGCGGCCACGACTGGCAGGTGTGGCGGCAAAGCGCATACGATTTCCTGCAGCTTATCTTCCGCTGATAAGCCTCCGGAAGCTCATTCATACCAAGAGGCGCGCTTTATAAAGGCAAATAATCCGATAATCTGGGCTGATTTCCCCGACCCGGATGGCTTACATCAGGGAATATGGCTTCCTGTTGGCAAACCGCATACTTTGATGTACAGACTGGATCATTTTACGGGGTGCCGGACCGGCTTGTTCTGTTACACCGCCGCGCAGCCTAAAGGAAAAGCAATTTTTTCTGATTTTCAGCATGCCCTGATACAAGAATAACTGTTATCACCTCCAAAAATTTTCAAGCGCCATGGACCAATGCATATTCGAAGCAAGGAACATTTAATCGGGATGGAGCGTATGCTGGAATGATACATCTGTTTATCAATGCGGCCAGGAAATATGATCAGATCTGCAGGAACATATACGGGCACTTTTCAGAGCATTTGGGAAATGGCGTCTATCAGGGGATTTATGTGGGTGAAGACAGCCAAATCCCAAATGTCCGCGGCATACGCACGGATGTGGCGGAGGCTTTGCGCAACATCAGAGTCCCGGTGCTGCGCTGGCCGGGCGGGTGCTTTGCGGAATATTACAATTGGCGGGACGGCGTTGGGCCAAAGGAGCAGCGTTCCTGCATAGTCAATTCTACCTGGGGCGGCGTTGTGGAAGACAACGCCTTCGGCACCCATGAGTTTTTGGACTTGTGCCATCAGATAGAATGCGAACCATATATCGCGCTCAATGTAGGCACCGGCTCGCCGCGGGAGGCCTGTGAATGGGTGGAATATATCACTTCCGCAGGAAAATCCCCCATGGCGGACCTGCGGCGCAGGAATGGCCGGGATGAGCCATGGAAGCTCACGTATTTGGGGATTGGCAATGAAAACTGGGCATTTATGCGTGCGGAGCATTATGCCGACGCATACAGGCAGTTCGCAAGCTTCATACATCCCCGCGGCGGAAGCCGGTTGTTAAAGGTAGCCTGCGGCGCCAGCGGAAACGATTATGCATGGACAGAAACGCTGATGCGCATGGCGGGCGATCAAATGGATGGCCTGTCCCTGCATTACTATACCATGCCCAAATATTATGCCACGGAAGAATATCCATGGGAAAGGAAAGGACCGGCACTCAACTTTGACGCCGGGAATTACTATAGAACCTTGCGGCGGGCGCTGTATATGGATGAGCTGGTCAAAAGGCATAAGTTTGTGATGGACCGCTATGACCCCCAAAAGCGGGTCGCCATCGTTGTGGATGAGTGGGGTACATGGCACCTGCCGGAGGAGGATACAAATCCTTCTTTCCTGTTCCAGCAAAACACCATGCGGGATGCCATCGCCGCTGCCGTAACGCTTAATATTTTCAACAGCCATTGCGACCGTCTGCGCATGGCGAACCTTGCCCAAATGGTGAATGTGCTTCAGTCGGTGATTCTGACAAACGGGCATCAAATCGTGCTGACGCCCACATATCATGTCTTTGACCTTTATAAAGGCCACCAGGGCGCCACCTTGATCGAAAGCTATGTGCAGCAGGAGCTGACAGGAACAGAGGAAGCACAGGTTCCCACAATGCATGTAAGCGCCTCGGAAAATCAGGAGGGGAAGGTGCATGTTACCTTGGTCAACCTTTCCGCCGACAGACCGCAGACGATACGGTGCAACCTGCATGGCAGAAATTTCACATCCGCAGCCACCCGCTATATCAGCGGTGATCTGAACAGCCATAATGAATTCGGAAAGGATGCACAGGTAAGCATCCGGACCGCGGGAGAGATTTCTGTAAGCGATGGCGAATTTGCTCTGGAAATGCCGGCATTATGTGTCATGGAGATCGTTTTGACATAAGGGGGATTCTACAGCGAGGCCGGATTTACCGGCACCCAAGAAACAACCATGCACCTGGATAATCGAAATAAAATATGCGGCATACAACTCAGAAGGAGGGCTGCCAAATGAAAAACTTCACGCCTGACTTTGATTCATTGAGTCGGCATCAGACGCCCGGCTGGTTTCGGGACGCGAAATTCGGAATCTGGAGCCATTGGGGCCCGCAGAGTGTACCGATGTTTGGCGATTGGTACGCCCGCAACATGTACATTCAGGGCACGCCACAGTATCTGTACCATGTGCGGCATTACGGCCACCCCTCGAAATTTGGGTACAAGGATATCTGCGCGCTCTGGAAAGCTGAAAACTTTGAGCCCGATCAATTGATGGATCTGTATGTGAAGGCAGGTGCGAGATATTTTGTTGCACAGGCCATGCACCACGACCATTTCTTCAACTATCCATCGGCCATCAACCGTATGAACAGCCAAAATGTAGGTCCGCACAGGGATATCGTAGGCTTGTGGAAGGCTGCGGCCGGCAAGCATGGCCTGCCCTTTGGCGTAACGGAGCATCTGGGCGCCTCCTTTAGCTGGTGGCGTACCAACAAGGGCAGCGACAGCTATGGCCCGTACAAGGGCGTGCCATACGATGGCAACGATTCTGCCTACAGGGATTTTTACCATGACAACTATGAGCATCCGGTTGGCAATCCGGACAATCTGAGCCCCTGGTACACGGCCAACAAGAAATTCCATGCCTACTGGACCGCATGCATGAAGGAACTTATTCACCGGTATACGCCGGATTTGCTGTATACCGATGGAGCGCTGCCCTTTGGCCCGGACTGGTCAACCGCCGGGGAAATCCGCGGGCCCGAGTTCTACGAAGCGGGCCTTGATGTGGTGTCATACCTGTATAACACCTCCATGAACGAGTACGGCCAGAACCGTGCCGTTTACACCCAAAAAGACCGCAGACCGGAAGTCTACCGCGTCGGCGTACTGGATATTGAAAAGAGCCAGCTTTCCGGTATTCAGGAAGAACCGTGGCAAACGGATACCTGCATCGGCAACTGGTTCTATGATGTGCGGCAGGAATACAAGCATCCCGACCAGATCATTGAAATGCTGGTCGATATCGCGTCCAAGAATGGCACGATGCTTCTGAACGTGCTCCAGCGCCCGGACGGCTCTATCGA
This sequence comes from Bacillota bacterium, assembly GCA_023458835.1. Lineage (GTDB taxonomy): Bacteria > Bacillota > Clostridia > Christensenellales > Aristaeellaceae > JAEWAH01. Next base: position 829 of record JAEWWY010000562.1, on the reverse strand, counting down.
TGATGAGGCAAGGTATATCCTAAGCGAGCTGGCCACATGGTTCCCCGCCGCGGGGGAAGGCCTGTACGGCACACGCCCGTGGAAAACCTTCGGCGAAGGCGATACACTTGTGGCCATTTCGGGCTTTACCGAGAACAAGACGGCCTGGAAGCCCGGCGATATCCGCTTTACTCAAAAAGGGAATACGGTGTATGCCTTCCTGATGGGCGGCGCACAAAACAGCGTTGCGGTGCTGCGGAGCTTTGACGAAGGCGAACGCATCGCAAATGTCCGTTTACTGGGTGCGGGTAACGTGCCTTTTATCCATGAAATGGGTGTATTGTCCGTGAGGCTCCCGGGGTACAGGCCCAACGCTTATACAAGTGTGCTGGCTGTAGAGCTAAAGCTGTAGCCAGAAGGATACCATGAAACAATATGCTTTCATGCCCTGTCTTCCTTGCCGGAAGTATATCCCGGATGGTGCCCCCCCTGTATTTGGCAATCGGGCTCACGCATAAGCTCTCACGGTTTTTGCAATAACCATGTGCTTTGCCCAGGCGTTCACAGGTGCCGTCCCGTGCCGGCTGGTGACCTGTCCCACTGGCGCTGCGGCTGCAATGCGGATCCCATCAGCGCCGGGGGGAGGTATGTCTCTATACAAGGCTTTTTCGGGCCCGGCGCCATGGCCACGGTGCTCGGGCCCGGAAAATCTATTTAGGGCCCACTGAAAAAGCCTCGTTTTAAGCAAATGAGGGAGGAAAAATGCGCCACTGGAAAAAGAGCCGCCAAAGGAGGCGGGGGCGCGTGTTCATGCACAACACCTGAAGAGCTCCCTCGGTCAAGGCAGTCT
>JAEWWY010000561.1 GCA_023458835.1 Bacillota bacterium | reverse complement strand
ATACAAGGAGACAAAGCGAGGCGTAGCAGCGCTACGCTGAGCGGCAGTCGACGCCGTAGTGCGCGAAAAGACCCGCGGCAACGACGCAATAATGTTTGGAAGCAGTATAATCTATCCCTGCCATTGTATTCTATCATAACCCTTGCGGCCAAAATGATGGAAAAGCAAGGGAACAGCATGCCGCATATCCCCGGGCACACGCAAAAAAGGCCAGGCGCTGCTTGCGGCCTGGCCTCCCCATGTATGGAACCGCTAAAACTTGCGCGAACCGCCGCCGTGGATACGCCCGCTGGAGGACCGGTGGGTGCTGCTCCTGCCGCCCGTACCCCCGCCCCCGCCGCCGGAAGAGGAGGTGGCCCTGGGTACCCTTGTGACCTGCGTACGCAGATATACATCCGTCGCTCCGGTCACGGTGACGGTAGTGTTCCTTTGCAAATCATACTTGTAAGCGGAGCCCTTCATGGCGTAGGCATGCCGCACGGCCAAAAACAGTACAAGGCCGCTTACGAGGCCAGCGGCCAGCGCAATGGCGGCTTCCCCCATGGTTACCGCCCGGGGCTTTATGTACCTGTCAATGGCGCCTTCCTCATCCTGGTTGTACTGGTTGTCGGGGATGCCGTTTTTCAGGTATAAGCTCATCTGCGCCAGCGCCACAAGCACCGCCTGCCCGTATTCCCCCTTGCCCAGGTAGGGTTCCGCCGCGTCCAGCATCACGGATAAGCGGGCATCGGTGATATAGCGGATCATCATCCCGGCCGGGGAAACATTAAACTCCCGGTTGTTCATATCGATCAGGATCAAAACCCCGCTGGCGTCATTGCCTGCCCCAAAGCCATTGTTGTCATAAAAGTCATCGGCGAACGCCTGGGACCTGCCTGTTTTCGCATCATTGGAGGTCAAAACCACATAGTCCATGCCATACTGGTTTTTCAGCGTCGTAATGGTGCTTTCCAGCCTGTCGATCTCGCTCTGGCTCATCAGCTTGGCATGGTCAAACACCCTTTGGCTGCCCTGCCCCAGCGTTTGGCCGAGGGCGGCAAGGGGCAGCAGCAAAACGCATACGGCGATAACGGCGGCAATCCTCTTCATATCTTTCCGCTCCCCTTACACAAAGAAATAGAATACGGCAAGCAGCGCGCCGCATACGAGGGCGGCCAGGGCGCTGCCGTGGAAAAGCAGCTTTTTCCTGTCCACCGGCAAAACGCCGCACACTTCCCCCGTCTGCCCGTTCATGGCGTAGTAATACATCATTCCCTTTTCGCCCCGGTAGGTCATGATAAAGGCGGGCAGCAATGCATACCGGTACCTGTTCCCCCTCAGCTTCATGGTGGTGGAGCCTACCACGGAGGTATAGGGCGTGCCGGAGGTGAGCAGCGGCTGGGCATAGCCCTGCAATTCCGATTCCACGGAAGCCCTGATGGCCTCCTTGGCCACATCCCGCTTCTCGGCCATAAAGCCCGACAGGTAGGAGGGGGCGAAATCCTCCAGCTCCTCCAGCCTAAAGGGGTGCACGCCGTCGGACAGCTTGCGGTCGGCCTTTTGCAGCGCGCTGCGCTGCACATTGCGGAAGGAGATATCCGCATCCCTGGATATGCTGTAATACTTGGTGGTGGTGATGTTGTATTTCGCCGTGGAGGTATGGGGCACGGTCTGCCCTTCGCCCGTGAAGCTGGCGGAGGCTTCATAGTCCGCCAGCCAGTAAGGGTAGTAGACACCGGCCAACCTTTCCACGCTGGCCTCGGAGATAAACTCCTTCGGCACATATTTTTTTTTGCGGATCCACTTGAAAAACCTGTCCTTCGCGCCCTGCTTGTCATATTGGAAGGGCAGGACCGCGTCGGGCCTGAAGGCTTCCTCCAGCCTTCCCACGATCACCACGGGATTATGGCAGTAATAGCACATGGTGGCGGCGGTGGTGTCAGTGGTAGTAAGCTCCGCGCCGCAGCTTGGGCAGGAATAGAGGTATTGTTCCCCGCCCTTGTTTTGTTCCCGCGGGCGGCCTTCCGCCCCCTCCTGCTTGTATGCCTTGTCATCCAGCTTGTCAAGATACGCTTTGTCATAGGCGGTCGAACAAAATTCGCAGGCGAAATTCCCGCTGTTGGGCTCGAATTTCAGCGCGTTGCCGCAGGCGGGACACTTGTATGTAAAAGCAGGCATACTGTTTCCTCCCTTTGATCCTTCCCCTTATTGTATCAGCCTTGCAGGCGCAAAAATGCCTCTATCTGCGATTCGCCCAGCACCGTGACGCCGTTTTTTGCAAGCAGCTCCGCCGCCACGCCGCTGCCCGGTATAAGCGTGCCGGAAAACGTGCCGTCATAAATCTCCCCCTGGCCGCAGGAAGGGCTGCGCTCCTTCAATATGGCGTACCTGCAGTGAAACAGTTTTGCCAGGGCCAGCGTCTCCTCCGCGCCTTTTATAAAGGCGGCGGTCACATCCTGCCCATGCTTGCCGGCCACCTTGTCCCCCACCCGTTCGGCAGGATCCCTGGGCGTGGAAAGGCCGCCGTAAATTTCCGGGCAGACGGGAATCAAGTGATGCTTTTCCATCAGTTCTTCCATGCGCGGGTCATGCTTGGCCGCCCCGTCATACCGGCAGCGGATTCCAAGCAGACAGGCGCTGATCAATATATTCATAAACCTTCTCCAGCTTCCATTCCTTTATGCCCAAAAGGCGCCCATTATTGCCGTTCACAAGTATTCTATCATATCTTGATGAACCAATGGTCTTACAATACGATAACTTTTTTGATAATTTGACATGTTTGAACGGGCGCCGCCGCATATCTGCAAAACGGAACGCGGTTTCAAAGCGATGCAATGCCGCCGGAAAAGGGTATATATACAAAACATCCATGGATGTCCCGCCAAAGGTTCATGTGCCGGCGAAACCTGCGAACCGGCATCAAACCTTTTGATTATTCCGCCAAAATCAGCTATACTGTACGTATGATCCCTATCCCGTGAAGGAGCTAAAATGACCGCATCGATTTTACGGCCCGGGCTTTTGACCATCGCCGATGAAAAAGCGGGGAAAGCTTTTTTCGGCGGCTTTCAGGAATGGTACGCGGACGAATGGCACCGCATGGCAGGCTGCGGGCCCACCTGCGCCGCCAACGTGCTTGCCTACCTTGCCTTTACACGCCCCGAGCTCCGGAGCCTGTATGGCTATGAGACCATGGGCCTTGCCGATTTCACGCGGCATATGGAAGAGGTGTACCGGTTCGTCACGCCCGGAAGGATGGGGCTGAACAAGGTGGAGATGTTTACCCATGGCGTTGACGGCTTTGCCAAAAGCCGCGGCGTTGCCCTGACGCCCCACGTTTTCGATGTTCCCGGCAATATGGCAAAAGACCGCGCGCCGGTATCCGGGCTTGCGGCGTTTGTAAAGGCCGGTTTGGAGGCCGACTGCCCCATAGGCTTTTTGAATCTGACAAAAGGCAAGGTAAAGAACATACAGGGCTGGCACTGGATCACCGTCACCAGGGCGGAGATGGACGATAACAGCCTGGCAACCTGCGCCTCGGATGAGGGGAAGGAAATCTGCTTCGACCTTCGGCTGTGGTACCTTTCCACCCGCATGCGGGGCGGGCTGGTCTATTTCACCTGATTATCGCAAAGGCGGGGAGGCAATATGTCAAACAGACCTGATTGGCACCTCCGGGCAAATACGGGGCCCGGCGGGACGCATTCCTTCATAGCCGGCCAAGATATGCGGAAAGGAGCTGATGCCATCCAAAGATAAAGGAGAAATTGCATATGAATAAGACGTCTTCCCTTTTTGCGACGCTGCGTTCGCTCAAAGGGAACCAACGGGCCTGTGTCGCGGCGGAACCCTTGTGGGCGGTCCCCAACAATCTTTTTATGCCGTTTGCCTCCATGTATATGGCTGCGGTAGGCTTGAGCGACGCACAGATCGGGCTGATCGCAAGCCTCGGTCTTTTGCTGCAGTTCGTTTGGGGTTTGTTTTCCGGGGCCATCGTCGACAAATACGGCAGGCGGCGGACGATGCTGGCATTCGGCCTGATGAGCTGGACCATTCCCTGCGGGCTTTGGGCCATTGCCCAAGGATACCCGCATTTTTTGTTGGCGGTGTTCTTCAACAGCATGTGGCGGGTAACGGGGAACAGCTTCAGTTGCATGATGGTGGAGGATGGCGATCAGGGGGCGCTTGTGAATACGTACGCCATCCTCAACATCCTGGGCATGCTGGCGGGCTTTTTGTCTCCTGTCGCGGGGCTGTACATCGACCGCTTCACCCTTGCGCCCACCATGCGGGTGGTCTATGCCTTGTCCCTGGTGCTGATGACGGGAAGATTCCTGCTGCAATACCGTTTATCCAACGAAAGCACCATCGGGATGCGGCGCATGGAGGAATGTAAGGATCATTCCATTGTCTCCCTGGCCTTGAGCGGCTGGCCAAAATACGCCAGGGTCCTTTTACAAAAGCGGGTCCTTTTGTGCGTGATCTGGATGATACTATCCACCTGCTTCAGCACCATCCAGGCCACCTTCTGGCCGCTGTTTGTGACCGGCGCCTATGGCATGGCTGATTCCATGGTCGCCCTGTTCCCCACGGTAAAAACGGCCGTTTCCCTGCTTACGTACCTGTGCATCGTCCCCCGCATCCGCTTGCGCATGGTCCGGCGTCCGCTGCTGTCCGGGCTGATTGTTCAGGCGCTGGGGCTTGGCGCGCTGTTTGCCTGCCTGCCGGTATCCGCCATGATGGTGTGGGCCGCGTTTTTTTCGGCGGCCTGCGACGCGTTCGGGCTTTCCATGCTGGGCCCCTTAAGCGAATCGCTGATGTCGGTGAGCCTGCCTGACCTGGAGCGGGCGAGAATGAACAGCTTCATATTCGCGGTGATCCTGCTGGCCAGCGCGCCCGCAGGGTGGGTCGCCGGCCGGCTTTCCCAATGGAACAGGGCGTTTCCCCTGGTGCTGAACCTGGGATTGATCGCGGCACAGCTTGTGGTTGCGCTATGCATCGCAAGGCTTGTTCAGTCTTCGCCGCATCAGGCGGAGGCATAATGCCATTTGACAGGCATTTTCTTTGGGGAAGTGCTGCTTTCAACAACACTCCCTCCCTATAAAAGTTTTTCAAGGAGGGGCGCGGGGGGGGGGGGGGTTTTTAAAAAAAACACCCCCCCCCCCCCCGCGCCCCCCCC
>JAEWWY010000560.1 GCA_023458835.1 Bacillota bacterium | reverse complement strand
AACCAGTACCGCGCCCCCAAAGCCACGATCTCATACGCCTGCGCAGGCACGACACCACCGCCTTATCCCGTGTTTTCCCATACAGTATAGCATAAAAACGGGCGAAAGCGTCATTTTCTTGCTTTTGGTATACGGCATGAATGCCGTTCCCTTCCTGCCGCCGGCAATCCGTATGGGGCGCACAGGAACAATATGCGCATTTTGCCAGCCGATGGGTGTTGAAACTTACAGACTGATGGATTATAATAGTTGCAACTATTTGCTGGAGGTCAGGCGCATGGAGGAAATCCGGCTTGGCGACCGCATCCAGACGCGCAAAACGCATCCTTGCGGCAGCGATGAATGGACGGTCATCCGCACAGGGGCCGACATCAAGATCAAATGCCTGGGATGCGGGCGCATTGTGATGATGGACCGGGCCGTTTTCCTCAAGCGCCGCAAGAAGGTGCTGTCTCCCGGCCCGTCAAGCCCCGCGCCGCCGGATCAGAGCGGTTGAACCGTATGCCTTCCGGGATGGGAAGGCCATTTTCCAGGATAGAAAACAGCGAAGCGTTACCCTTCACAAAACGAAGGAGGCCTATGCCCTCATGAGCACCGAACCCGAAAAGGAAGCCCTGTCCGCCGCCCGTACCGATGCCAACCAAGAAACAGACACAAAATCAAAGCCGAAAAAAGACCCCAAAAAAGAAATGATTAGCTGGATTTTGACCATTGTTACGGCCGTGGTTGCCGCCTTTTTGATCCGTACTTTCCTGTTCGAGCCCATCCGCGTGGACGGGGACAGCATGAGCGACACGCTGCATGACAAGGAGCTTGTGTTTGTTACAAAGCCCGAATATTATCTTGGCACGCCTTCCCGTCAGGATGTGGTGATCTGCAAATATCCCGGCCGGAACAACCAATACTTTGTCAAGCGCCTTATCGCCCTGCCGGGGGATACGGTAGAGATCAGGTATGACCGCCTGAACGGCACCAATATCCTGTACGTCAATGAGGAAGCGGTCAATGAGCCTTTCCTTACGCCGGAAAGGAACAACAGCAATAACGCTATGCCGCCCATCACCCTTGGGGAAGATGAATACTTTGTTATGGGTGATAACCGGGATAACAGCAACGACAGCCGCTATTCCGGTGTCGGCCCCATTTCCCGAAGCCAGATCATCGGCCATGTGCGGTTTGTTTTCTTCCCGTTTCGCAACATCCGCGGCATTGAGTAAGATTTTGCCCGCTGCGTTCATGGGGAAGGGGGGTAGAGGTTGATCAGAAGAAATGACGACGAGAAATCGAAGCGTTTCGATCCCCTGCCTCTGTTGCCCTTTCCCGAAACGCATACCGATCCGGCTTTGGAAACAAAAAAGGCCATCCGCGAAATACTGTCCTGGGTGGCCGTTTTTGCCGCCGCCATCCTGGTTGCCGCGCTGATCCAGTTTTTTGTGCTGGAGCCGCTTCGGGTGGATGGCCAGAGCATGAGCCAAACGCTGATCCACAACGAGTTCATTCTTGTGTCCAAGGCCGATTATTGGCAGCAGGAGCCCCAAAGGCGGGACGTGGTGATCTGCCGCTACCCCGGCCGGGAAGACACCTATGTGAAACGGGTGGTGGGCATCCCCGGCGACACGGTGGAGGTCAAGCAGGAGGTGGTGCTTGTGAACGGCACGGCGCTTCACGAGGATTACATCACTTACCCCGCCGACTATCACTTTGGCCCGGTCACTCTTTTGCAGGACGAATACTTTATTTTGGGCGACAACCGCATCCACAGCACCGACAGCCACATCATCGGTCCCATCAAGCGGGACGCCATCCTGGGCCGTGTGCGGCTGGTGATCTATCCCTTGGACAAAATACGCACGATCCCCGCGGGGCAGGATTAAATGATCACCGGATCTGCACCCAAGATAAAAAACGCCTCGTCCAAAATGGGCGGGGCATATTCATTATTTTCCATATAAAAATATCGCTGCATGGTGTAACTTTTTACTTTTGCCTGCGAGTATTGTTATGTACACGCGGGCGCGGCGGAGGGAGGGACCGGTTTGCAGGACGACAACGCCCTCATGCGGCGCGTGAAGGATGGCGATCAGCAGGCGTTTGAAGTGCTTGTCCTGCGCCACCGGGAAGGAGCGCTGCGCCTGGCGTCGGGCATCGTGAAGGATGCGCACCTTGCCGAGGATGTGGTACAGGAATGCTTTGCGGACCTGTACCTTCACCGAAACGCTTACAGGCCGGATTTCTCCTTCGCGACCTTCCTAAACGCGCTGGTGCGCCACAAAAGCATCGATATGCTGCGCAGGCGCCGGCATCATCCCCTTCCTTACGTCGACCTGCCGGAAGCGCCGGGGGCAGACACCCCTGAAAGCCTGTGCATCCGCCGGGAAATCTACACGGACCTTTACCACGCATTGTTTGACCTGCCGGAGGAACAGCGCAGAATGCTGCTGCTCTTCGCCATCCACGGGATGGATTACCAGCAGATCGCCAAGGCGCTCCACAAAAGCATTCCCCAGGTGAAGGTCGGCCTTCACCGCATACGCAAGAAGCTGAAAAAAGCAAAGGAGGATTGGAAATGAGCTCCGAAAAAGATCATCTTTCCGCTGTTTGGGCTTCGGTCGAAGAAAAGACGCGCCTTTTACAAGCCGCGGGACTTTTGCTCCTCTCCCCCGAAGCGGACAGCCGCAAATATCTGCGGCCCGTCATTGCCCTGGCCTGCACGCTGGCCCTTTGCCTGCTTCCCCTGGTTTCCGCCGGGGAAGTGGCATATACCCCCATCGCCCGGCTCGCCTCGTTCACCTGGTAATCCTTATATCCACAAAAGGAGGCTTTTCCCATGAGTGTTCTTCCCCAAAGCAATATGACCCCCGGCGCAGCTCCTGAGCACAAGGCGGCCCGGCAAAGGAGCATCCGCAAGGAAATCATAAGCTGGGTATTGACCCTGGCCGCCGCGGTGGCCATCGCTCTTGCTACGCGCACCTTTTTGTTCGAGCCTATCCGGGTGGACGGGGAAAGCATGACGGACACGCTTGCAAACGGAGAATTGATGTTTGTTACCAAACCCGAATATATTTGGGGGACGCCTTCCCGGCAGGATGTGGTGATCTGCCGTTATCCAAACCGCACGGAATACTTTGTCAAGCGCCTTATCGCCGTGCCGGGGGATACGGTGGAAATCAGGTATGACAGGGAAAGCAGAATAAATTCGGTGTATGTCAACGGCGAGGCGGTAGAGGAGCCGTACCTGACCCCCGCCAGGAACGACAACGATAACTCCATGGACCCTATCACCTTAAAAGAAGATGAATTCTTTGTCCTGGGCGATAACCGTGACAACAGCAACGACAGCCGCTATGTGGGCATGCTCCACCGAAGCCAGATCGCCGGGCACGTCCGGTTCGTGTTTTTCCCCTTTGGAAAGGCCCGGGCAATTCCATAACAGGGATCATTCTTCCGGCGCCGGAAATGTGACGGCCATGATCGCATAGCCCGTATTGTCCATGGAACCTTCCCACAGGCAGCCCGCCGGGATCGAAAAGGAAAGGCCGGCCTCCGCCTGCTTGCACAAAACAGCGTAGCGCGGCGCCCCCTCCTTGAAATAAGTGACCGTCCCCTCCTGCCTTAAAAACGCAAGATATGCAGGGAAATCAAGGTTCAGTTCATGCATGAGCGTGCTGTGCGCCACGCCGACATACCGGAAATGATAGGCCTCGTCCTCATAGGGCGGGGCTGGTTTTTTGCCGTAACGGTGGATAAAGCCGTACTCCCAGGCGATTTCCAGCAGCAGCTTCCCATCCTGCGATGCGCTCAGCGGCCCGTCCTCCGGCATGGCATTCCAGCCCTTGGCCAGCCGGATATCCACTACATAAGGCAATTGATGCTCGCTTGAGCCCGGGGCCGGCACCTCCGCCGCGGCCCGCTCCGCCGCCTGTACAAGGGGCATTGTCTGGGCATGCAGCGCAAGCCGTTCCATCTGCAATTCCAACTGCTGGCCATAGGAGCGGCTCCCTTCCCACAGAAGCCAGCTTGTGGCACCCAAAGACCTCGCCGTTGAAAACATCTGCTTCAGCGCCTTGATCACCTCCAGGTCCGCGCTGGGCCGAAGCGAGCGCACGGCGATTTGACCTTCCCCCTCCGCCGCAATGCTCAGCGTGTTGGGAGGCGGCGCCATTTTGGGCACGGGGTGGTTTTCATCAATCAGGAGCAGCTTTCCCGCCCAAAGCGCTGTTTCCCCCGGCGCAACGCTTACCTGCTGCCAGCCCTTTGGCAGCCCTTTTTGAATGGAATCAGGCAATGCCGCGGGAGGGCCGCCGAATGCGGCCGTCGGCAGATGATCCTCCTGCGCGGCTGCCACCGCCTCCTGGGTCGCAGGGTGGCGGTAAACAGCCATAAACAGCGCGCCCGCCAGGAAAATGGCGCTCACCAGGAGGATGGCCTGGAGGGTGTGCTTCTCCCCGTATGACCTTCTGGATTTTACCGGCAGCATACTCCCCCTCCTTTTCCTTTGTGATGGACCTATTATGGCCCATGCGCAAGGGAAACATGCATGCAGTCACCGCGCAAGGCCTTTCTTATTGAAAGCGCAAACATTTACAATCCGAAAGCACAAATGTTTACAGCCATTTCCTTGCGCCCCTTGCCGTGTTATGGTAAAATGCATGCATATGAAATCAGGCTTCGGCCTTATGGATACGCCGGGCCGGATGGGAGTATAGCAATGCGTCGGACAAGCTGGCTGTGGCCGCTCCTCTTCCTTTTGTGCCTGCTTTACATAAGCCCGGCACTGGGAGAAACGGCTCCTTATTCTTTTCCTGAGGAGGGGTTGCGGCTGTATCTGCCTGGCGGCTGGCAGGTATTGACAAGCACCAACCTCACTGACAAGGAGCAGGAAATAAAATCGCTTGGCACGACAATCGAAGCCCTTGCCGCCAGCTTTTCAGACACCGGGACGCTGCTGGAAGCTTTCCCCCCGGAAGGCGGGCAGCTAAGGGTGCAGCGCAAAGCGTTGCCTGAAGGGTTCAGCGCCACGGACACCTATTTGATGACAGACGGGCAGAAGGAAGATTTTCTGCTGAAAATGGCCCGTTCAGGCGGGTTCGCCCATGGCTCGTGGGTGCAGGAATTGCCCGACTTTGCCATATTCCGCGGCAGTGCCTCCATGCAGTCGCTGACCGTTGCGACCATTGCCTACGCTACGGTGCGCTACGGTCAGGTATATACTGTTTCCGCCGATATCATCGGCCGGGAACCGGCCGAATCGGATGAGGCGGCCCTTTACACCGCGGCCGCTTCCATGCTGTTCCTGGGCGCCAAGCAGACTCCCCCGCCGGATGTTACCCCTGCGCCGCAGTCCACGCTCCATATAGAGCCCACGCCCACGCCGGCCCCCGCCGAGGTCAAGGTTCAGCGGGATGAAACAGCCTTGACCCTGGATTATGTCCCCTCCGTTGTAAGAACTGCCAAGTTAACGGTAACAGGCGTCACCGAGCCCAATACCCCCATGAGGTACTATGTCAATGGCGATGGGTACGAACGCTTTACCGCGGACAGCGAGGGCCGCTTCACCTGCCTGGTCCGCGCTCTGCCCTTGTCCGGCAAAAACGTGGTCGCCATCCACGCTATCGGTGAAAAGGGGTATGGCGTCGTAACGTTTGCTGTAACGCTGGAGCAGGAAAAAGCGCCGCTGATTGTTACGCCCATGACAGAGGGTGTGGCGGATGACCGTGCCGTCATTACCGGCGCAGCCCTGCCTGGCAGCAGTGTGCAGGTTCTCTACCGGACCAAGACCTATGATGCAATCGTATCGGAGGATGGCAGCTTTTCCTGCCAGGTGGATCTGCCGAAGGTGGGCGAAAACAACTTTACCCTCCGCGCTTCCCTGACAGGGTACTTAAGGGGCGAGGAAAAGCTTACGGTCCTCCGGCTCAAGAGCGAGGCGGACGAGCGGGCGGCCTTCCAAAAGAAGCTCAGGCGCATCGCCTATGACAAGCTTTTGGCAAAACCGGGAAATTACAAGGACTCCCCTGTCAGGCTGGAAGGCAGGATCCTGTTCCTTTCCGGCCAGGGCGGCCAGCCCCTGGCGGTGATCCTGACGGAAGGGAATGCAAGCCCTGTGGCAGTGCTGTGCACTGACCTGAACGGGCTGGAACTGGATCAGCAGGCCAGGATGCTCTGCACCATGACCGGTGCTTTGCGTGAAGTATCGCTGCCCACCGGAAAGGCTTCCATTCCCGAGGCCAGATTGAACTGGCTGCTGCCCAATGAGTAATGCCGCAAAAGGATGGTGTTTCGGATGCGCAAAATCGTTTTTGCACTGATCGTGCTTGGTCTATGCCTTGCAGTGGCGCTGCCGGGGCTGTGCCAGGTGATCGCACTTGAAAAAATATCCGCCACGGTGGAGATTTCCGATTCCTATACCATCCTGACACCCGAGACCATGGAGCACTATGTCGACTTCCTGCAAAGGAAGGGAACCGCTTTGGATATAGAACTCCAGGCCTTCCAGGCGGAGGGCATCCTTTTGCAGGCCTGGGGCCCGGATGGGGATACCTGCCTTCAAATCACCGCGCTGGAGGATGTGGATGCCCAGGCCTATTTTGACATCGATCAGCAAACCCCGACCGTCAGGGCAAAGTACCGCCGGGAGCACCTGGACGGGGAAGCCTTCCAGGCGCTGGGTATCTCCTATGACAGCGCCGAATGGAAGAACACCAAGGCGTACGGCCGCTTCCTGATGCTCAAATATGTGCAGCGCATCGGCGGCAAGGTGGATCACCGGGGCTTTGCCAGGCGCACCATCCGCAACGGCTACACCATCACCGTCGATTACCAGGTGTTTGGCCGCTCCATCAAAGCCAAGGACAACAACGCCCTCAACGACGTGATGGATACCTGGCGCTTTTTAAAAGTGCTGCCCATATCCAGCGCCGGTACCAGCATCAACACCGGTACCAGCGCCAACACCGGTACCAACACTGACGCCGGCACCGGCACTGACACCGGCGCCGTGATCATCTCCGCCAGTCAAAAGACTCAGATTACCGCCGCGCCGCCCGAGCAGACCAACAATGCCTCCTTTACCGTAAAAGGCATCACCGAACCCGGCGCGCAGATTTCCGGCTCCGTTATGCGGATGCTTACCAATGAACAGGTGCAGGTCAGCGATACCGCCAACCGGTCCGGAGCATTCTCCCTCCCGGTGACGTTGCCTCAGGAGGGCGTCTATACCATGGCCTTTACGGTGACTTTAAACGACGTGGATATTGATGACCTGTCTTTCCAGATCACCTATGACAAAACGCTGCTTCCCCTGGTTTTTGATAAAAACTTCCCCGAGGAAATAACCTCCGACAAGCTTACCCTTTCCGGCACCACCGACAAGGGCGTGCTGGCGGAGTGCACCGTCAACGGCAAAACCACCCGGAAGACGGTAGGCGGCAACGGTAAGTTCTCCTTCACCATCGACACCTCGGAGGAAGGCAATTATTCCATTGACCTCGTGTTCTCCAAAGAAGGCCTGGCCAGCCAGAAAACCTCCTTCTTTGGCACCCGGGTATTGAGTGACAACGAGCTGGAGGCCGATGTCCGCGCCGAGGCCATCAAGCCCGCCCATACCAACCTTACTAGCAAGATCAAGGGGTATACGGGGCGCGTCATGGGATATAACGCCTATGTGATGCGGATCGAAAAAGCGGGCGATGACTGGCTTGTTTACATGGCCTTCCGCAGGATCAAATCCGCCTACCAGGATATCATCATTGTGAGGACAAGCGAGGAGCCATCCCTCACCGTGGATTCCCAGGTGAAGATGTACGGCCGCTGCACCGGCATGATGCAGGTGCAGGACGACAGCGGAACAGAGGAATATCCCGCCTTTGATCTGTTGTTCTGGGATGAACAATAAGCTTCGCCACGCAAAAGCCCCGCCGTG
>JAEWWY010000559.1 GCA_023458835.1 Bacillota bacterium | reverse complement strand
GCAGATCGGCAGCGTATTGAGGTTGAATTTACGCGCCGCATGCCCTATACTGAATATAGAACGAAAAGGGGTGACGTATCATGCCCAGGCCCCGGCAGACAATTATTGAGTATAGAAGCTATGAGCTGCCCCCGGATTTCCCCATTCTTTTGCTGAACGGGGAGCGCTGGCATATTTCCGACATCAAATCGGGCCGGCTGCATTTTCACAACTGCCTGGAGGTAGGCGTGTGCCACACCGACAGCGGCATCATAGAGTTTTACGGCGCGCCGCGCCGCTTTCAGGCGGGGGATGTAACATGCATCGCCCGCAACGTGCCCCACACCACCTACTCAAGCCCGGGGGAAGCCAGCCTGTGGACGTACCTGTTTTTCAGCCCCCAGGAGCTTTTGCGCAGCTACTTTCAAAACATGCTGCCCGGCGGCGGCTTATACGCGGACATGCTGCAGGATTGCAATATGATCCTCCCCTCCGGAGATTACCCCGAAATCCATCAACTGGCCCTCATGATCATCCGGGAAATGGAGCAAAAGCCCATGAATTACCAGGTGCGTGTGCGGGGGCTATGCCTGGCCATCCTCATGGCCTTCCTGCGCATTTACGCCCAGGCGGCGAAGAAGCCGGACGAAAAAAAGAGCGGGGATGCGCTGCCCATCGCTCCCGCGCTGGACTACATCCACGCCAATTATATGTATGATTTTCCGGTGGACTATCTGGCGGACCTATGCCACCTAAGCCCCACGCACTTCCGGCGCACGTTCCATACGATCATGGAAATGAGCCCGCTGAAATTCATTCACACCACGCGCATCCTGGAATCCTGCACGCTTTTGCGCAGTACGGAGGATTCCGTGGCCGCCATTTCCGAGCAGGTGGGTTATGGCTCGGTATCCAGCTACAACAGGCATTTCACCGGGTTCATGGGCTGCGCGCCCAACGTGTGGCGGCGCACGGTATCCCCCATCGTCAAGCCGTCCATTCTGGAATATACGGGTTGGGTTTAGGCCGCGCCCGCCTTACAGCGCCGCCTTCTTCAGCACCGTTTCCAGCAGCCCCTGCTCGTGCAGCCTGTATATAAGCTCCCCGAACATGGAGTTGGCCCAGGCGAACCAGGGGCGGGTATATTTTTGCGGGTCATCCGGATGGAAGCTTTCATGCATAAAGCCCGTACCCCCGTGGGTACCAAGAAGCATCCTTACCAGGCCGGCCATTTCGTCTGCATCCGTGGCGGTCATGGCCTGCACGCAAAGGGCAATGGGCCATATGTATCCCTCCGGGGTGTGGGGGCTGCCCACGCCTGAGGCCAGTGCGCCGGTGTAGCAATAAGGATTTTCCTTGCCCAGTACGAAAGCCCGGGTATTCAGGTACAGGGGATCATCCTTTTCACAAATGCTCAAATACGGCAGCGAAAGCAGGCTGGGCACGTTGGCGTCATCCATCAGCAAATGATGGCCCAGGCCGTCCGCTTCATAGGCGTAGATTTCGCCGTATACGGGATGGTGCACAACACCGTGCTCCCGTATCCCCTTTTCGATCCGGCCTTTTACATCAGCGGCGCGGGCGGCAAGATCACCGTCGCCTTTTATCCCGGCAAACTTCCCGATACACTGAAGCGCCTTCACCGCAAACAGGTTGGCGGGAATCAGGTATCCGTATTGGCAGGCGTCGTCGCTGGGGCGGAACCCCGACCAGGTCATGCCTGTGCAGCCCGTCTCTGTCCCCCTGCCCTGCCTTGTCAGCGTATCGCTGGGGCGGCAGTGGTCCCGCTCAAAGGTGTAGGGGCTGTCCTGTTCGTGGTTCTGCTCGGTTTTGAATACATCCACGATTGTGTGCATCGCCTTGATGAACTGTCCATCCATCCAGTGGACGGTTTTTGTTTTTTCGTAATACCGCCAGGCCAGCAATACGGGATGGCAAAGGGAATCGACTTCATACTTGCGCTCCCACACCCACCTAATGGGCAGGGGCCTGTCCTGGTGGCCCAGGCGCTTTTCATCCGTCAGGTTGAATGCGTTGGCATAGGGGTCCAGCAGGATATACTTCATCTGCCGCGCGATCAGCCCTTCCAGCAGGCGCGCCACATCCTTGTCCCCATCGGCAAAGCGCACGTAATGCAGCACCTGGGCGGTGGAGTCCCTCAGCCACATGGCAGGGATATCGCCGGTGATCACAAAGGTTTGCCCGTCCATAGTATATTGAACCGTGGTTTGCAGTGTATTGAGAAAGCAGTTTTCAAACATCTCGGGAAGGCCGGGAATAAACGCCAGCTTTTCCTTCACTGGCTGCAGGCACCTTGTGATTGACGCGATTTCCATAAATAAATAAGCTCCTTTAAAGACTTTTCATATGTTTTCCTTTTCCAATAACGGGCAGGGTAAAATACTGCCTTTTCCCAGGCGGAAGGTGCGGATCTCAAATGCCGCGAAGGAAAGCGCCTCGTCAATCTCCAGGCAGGGGATGCGGATGCGGGCCTTCGCGGCCTCCCCCATGCTTTCATAGAGCCTGAGGATATACCCGTTCCCATCCTCCGCCTGCTTGAAGGCGGATACCATGACCTGCGGGCCTTCCAGGGTCATCATAGGCCCGCACTTTTCCCCCCGGCCCGGCGGATTGACAGCCAGGGCATACGGCTTTTCGTTAAAGGCCAGCGCCTTTTTAGAAAGGCTTGCGTCCACCTCCCGCATGCACCCCGCCGTGACGCGGAACCTGTAGACCCGCTCCCCCTGCTCCATGCGCACGGTATGGCGGATTTCCCGAAGCGTCTTTTCAAAATGGCCGTCGGCGGCGGAATAGCCCGCAGAGCGCAAAAGCGTGATCCCGATGCAGCCCTTTCGGCAGGAGGAGCCGTACACGCCGTCGTTGATGAGGGCCAATTGATATTCCCCGTCATGGACGCCACACCATTTCTGCGAAACCACCTCGGAATCCTGCGCAAGCTTCTCCCAGGCGAAGGGAATCTGCCCCCGGTACTCGCCCGATTCCATAACGGAATGCGCCTCCAGCTTCAGGTACATATCCTTTTCGTTCCAGTAGACGCCTGTTTCCACCTCAAAATCCGATCCCCGCTTGGGCAATAGATAGCGCTGGTACGCATAGGAATGGTGCAACCCGAACACAGCCTCCACCACAGTCCGTACCTGGCCGTCCTCAATCACCCGCACAGAGGGGACCACCTGGTCATACAGCCCGGAAAACGCGCTGCCCTCGTGGGGGGTCAGCAGCGCAAACGGCCGCGCGCCGTGGCTTGCGTTTGTGCCTAAGCCCCAGGAATTATAGGTGTCGTCATAGGCGCGCAATTCAAAGCTGCCGGGCTTTAAAAACTCCTTGCCGTTTACGCGGTAACTATCCATCAGCCCGGTGGCGGTATTGATTGCTACCCGCATATCGCCATTGTCGAAAATATACTGCGGCAGGTGGGCAACCGGTGCAAAGACGGGCCGCTTTTCCACAGGCTCAAACCGGATGGTGAAGCGGCTCATGCTCATGGGCGCAAACTCGGCCTGCACGGTGACCTTTTTCCGCCAGTCAATGCAAAAATGGCTGCTCTCCATTTCGCTTTGCGTGGGCAGCGGCACTCCGTTCAGGCAAGCCTTGGGCGTATAGAACGTGGGGTCCCAGTTCTGCTTGGGTAGGCCGCACTCAAAGGAGAACACATCGGATACCGGAAAGGGGTGCGGGTTGTATACGAGCACTGCGGAGGTATCCTCCTCCACGCTGTCCTCCCCTTCCGCCAGCTTCATGAACGCCTTCATTTTCTCTTTGGAGAGGATATACAGCCCGTGGTCGATCACCTGCAGCGTATCCTCCTCCACCAACTGGCTGCCGGAGCCGGGCAGCGCGTCATGGAATTCGCTGAACAGCAGATCACGCGCCGCTTCCTTCAGGGCCTCCTTGGGATAAACCATGCCCTTTTGGACCGCTGCGGCCGCGCACATTTTTTCGGTGGCGTACAGCTCGTTTTCCAGTTGGCGGTGTTTTTGCTTGACCCTGATCTGCGATGTATAACAGCCGGGGGCCACGGGGTTCAATCCCTCTTTCACCACGGGCAGGGGGATGTTCTTCTCCCGCAATTCCTGAAAGTATGTATCCACGGTGGAATGCAAAAGGGTATACGGCTTCCCCTGCTCCTGCTGAAGGGCGGCAAGGTCCCGCACATCCTTCCGGGAGGGCCCGCCCCCATGATCGCCCACGCCCCACAAAAACAGCGTGACGGGCTCCTTTTCCTTTTCCTGCAAAAAGGCGGCAAGCTCCTGTGCCACCTTGCCGTAGACGGAATTGTAGTTTTCATCGGACCGGTGAACGGTCAGGGAGCTGCCATTAAAGCCCTCCCAGATGAAATCCTGGCTTTCAAAATCGTAATGGCCTTTTGCGGGCCGGCAGACAACATAGCTTGAATATCCGGCCTGATTCAGGATTTGCACCAACCCCCGGGAATGGCCAAAGGAATCGAAGTTGACGGCGGTTTCAGTCCGCACGCCGAATTCCTCTTCAAAGAAAGCGCGGCCATGCAGGATGTTGCGGACGATGGATTCGCCGCTGGGCATGTTGCAATCCGGCTGCAGGTCCCATCCGCCCATGATATGGAAGGCGCCTTCCTTTACCTGCTGTTTGATCTGCTCAAACAGCAAAGGATCATGCTGTTTGACCCAATCATACAGCAGGGCCTCGTTGTGGCAGAACACAAAGCCCGGGTTTTCCCTGATGATCTCCCCGGCGGTGCGGAAGGTGGCGATGGCCTCGGCGCAGCCTTCCTGCCAGCGCCAGAGCCAGACCGGATCCAGATGGGCGTTGCAGACCAGATGAACGTTCTTCATAATCCCCCTCCTTGCTTCGAGGTTCCCCGCCTCGGATCATTGCACACAACTCTTTGCTTTACTCCTCCGCCGCGAAGGGTGACTAAGGGAGTAAAAAAGCGGCATCTGATATATAATTAGGGGTTTGTCAACTGGAGAAGTAACGATTTGCACAATCTGGGCAATGAAACCAACAAAGAAACAACGCCGTAGGGGCGATTATGCAGCTAATGCGACGGTCCTTGCGGTGTGCAGGCAATTATGAATGGGGGTTCCCTGCAATCATAGCCCCCTGCAGATATGCCAGCAGCATACGACTTCGTAGATTGATTGTCAACACATCCCGCAGCTTCTGTAACTGACAATCTTCCAGCGGCTTTGGATATGCAATCGGGGCGGCGCACCCTCCGGATGCTCATCTCGTCTGTGACAACTTGAATATGAGTGATTAAGGTTCCCCGTCCTTCAGCGCCTGCGCGGCCATTTCCAATACCATCATGCCGCTTAAGTGCTGAGCCAGATCCACCGCTTCGCCGGGTTTTGCGTCCCAATAACCGCCTATGACCCCTGCATCCGACATGCCCTTTTCAGCGATGGCCCTGGCGTTGGTATACAGCATGTCGCAAATCTCCGTTTCCTCAGGCACCTCTTTGATCAGTTCCACCAGATACCTGAAGAAAATGCCCCGGAACAGGCCGCAGTCATCCTTTCCCTCATAGGGGAACACGCCGCCGTTCGGATCGCCAAAGCGGCGCTTGGACGCATAGGCGATGTTCCTGGCCAGGTCAAGGTGCGTTTTATCGCCCGTGATGCGGTAATATTCCACCGCTGCGCCGATCATGACGCCCTGGTTGTAGGTGAAGGCCCAGTCGTAATCGATAGTCCCATCCCCCGTACGGTTCATACCGTCCAACACATAGAAGGTATCGGGCTCCATGAGATTGTCGCGGTTCCACTCGAATATCTTTTTCCCCCAGGCAAGGTCCTCTTCATTGCCGAAGCGCTGGTACAGCCTGAAGGCCAGGATCGCGGCAGGGGCATTGGCGGGGGTATTTTTGTAATCAAGCTGATTCTTGCGCCAGGCCATGCCGCCGCCCATGTGGTCATTCCAGGCGGTTTTTATGTCCTTCCAAAGGATGTCCACCCGCTTTTTATAGGTGTCTTCCTTCGTTTCATCCCACAACCGCAGGATGGCCAGGGCCATCCACTCCATATCGTCGTACCAGTTGTTCAAAATCGTGCCGCCGTTATGGGCGATGGTTCCCCGCAGCTCCTTTTGGATCAGGTCCATATACTTTTGATTTCGGGTGCGCAGGTATCCGTCCAGCAGCGCATCGATGGCGTGAGCCTGCCACCAGTAGGAAAAATGCTCCCCACGGTCATGGGGCAGGCGGTGCCTGAAGATAACGTCCGCTGCGTCCCAAAACGCTTCGGCCAGCGCATTTTGCGCACGGTCCGCGGCCATGATGGCCGCTGAATAGCTCATAAGCTGCCTCCGGTCAGATAAAATGGGAATACATGGATTGCACGCCGCCGCCCTTCCCGCCTCAGGCGGG
>JAEWWY010000558.1 GCA_023458835.1 Bacillota bacterium | reverse complement strand
CCCTGCCGGGAAGCCCTGGCACCGGTTTCGTTATTACAATATAGGAGGCCCGCATGAAACACATGGTTCCCGCTGCCGGACAAGCCTGCCGGGTGCAGGCCGGCCGTGCCGCCCGGATCAAAAGGGGCGCCCTTCTTGGCCTGCTGCTTACCACTTTTTTGGTCTGCGGATGTACCGTGATGCCTCCCGACCTGGAGGCACAGAGCGCCTTTGCACCGGTGGAGGAGCAGACTCCCGGGGCGGATCAGGCCGCCGGGCAGGAAACGGCTGTCCCCACCCCTGTGGAGCAAAGCACCGAGGCTCCCTCTCCCCAGCCAACCGTCGCGGCCTCCGCCGCCCCTACTGTCCCTGTTGCCTCTGCCGCCCCTGCCGCCCAGGCTACGGCGGAGCCCGTCTCCATCCTGGAAACGAAGCGTGTGGAAATCTATTATAACGCCACGCCTTCCATGATGGGCTTTGCGGATACCCTTACCGTCAGCCGCTACGAAAGGGCGCTGGATATCCTGGAGGCCAGCATGGCCGCCTGCTTTCCCTCCGCGGAAAAAAGGAGGTACCGGGCGGATGTGGACTGGCGGAAGGAAGACGCCCTGCTCGGCCTGGAGCAAGTGGTTTCCCTGGCTTCCTCCCCCTCCTTTTATCTGATCCGCGATATGCTCTATCAGCCTGACCGGGTGTGGCGGAGGGGCGATACCACTTGGCGGAAGGGCCCGAGGATGAGCGAGCCTATACCTGGATATTACCAGGAGGGCAAGGTCCCGGAGGATGTAAAGCCTCTCTCCCATCCCACCGCCTGGGCGGTTGATAAGGGGGACCCGGATGCCTTTATGGTTGTGGTGACGGATCTTTCTGAACTGCAAACCCAAAGCAGCGCCCTGATTCAAGCCATTGCGCGCAAGGGGTTTGAAGTAGGCAAGGCCGTGGGCCTGGTGGCGGTGAAAAGCGAGTTCAGCGGCTTTGTGCCCGTGTATGGCGCCGATGAGGTATGGTATGAATGGGGCGCCCAGCCCTCCGGCTCCATGGACAGGATATTGGACTATACCGATTTTCAAATCGGACTCACCCTTGCGCCCCAGGAGCGGGCTATGGCCAGCCGCCCCTTCTATATCCTGTGCATCGGTTCCTCCGGCCAGGTAGGCGGCTTTATGGAGGATCTCAATCGGCGGCTGGCTGTTTTCTCCGGTCAGGGGGAAACTTTGGAGGCGAATGCGCTGTCTTTTGACATCGACTTTACACCCCCGGGATACCGCTTAAGCAGCTATGTGACGGTCCCGTCCGGGGGAAGCCAGGGCATCAACATCATGGAGCACAGCGGCGGCGCTTTAAACGGCATCCTGCAACTGCAAAAGACTCAAAATGATGCCCAGCGCTATTCCCATTTCACCGTCGGCTATTCTCCCAAGGCCAACGACCCCCGCCGGGGAAGCTTTGGGAAGGAGGATTTCACGTTTACCCTGCAGGCGTATGAAAAACAGCCGGATGGCGGACTCCTTCCGGTATCGCTTTGGGATCAGGGGCTCGCCATCGATTGGCAGGCTGTGAATGCTTCGGGCGGAACGGTTTCCCTGGACGTCCGGGTGCTGTTTCCCGCCGGGGGCAGGCTTCCCGAGGGGGCCGTTTACCGGCTGGAAATAACGGCGCTGCTTCATCCGCCGGTGCTGGGCGGCATTCCGGACTGGGTTGGGGGGTACAACCAGGAGGTGGCGCAACTGGAGCGCCTGACCTCCGGCACAGGCGCTTCCGCCTTTGACGGCAGCAGGACCCTGGGCTTTTACAACCTGGTTGCCGCTCTGACTACGCTGCAGGCGGGCACGCTTAAGGAAGCCCCCCTGGGGACCTTTGCCGTGGAGGTTCAGGTGGCCTACTGACAGGCCCATATCATCCGAACAAGGAGGTTGCCCCGTATGAGAAGAAGCGCAAAGATGATGCTGCGCTGGGGGTATGTGCTGCTCCTGTACGCGCTGGGCGGCGGGCTCGTATTCTATTTCATGTCCCAGGCTCTGGCCGGTCCCGGCCACAGCCCCGGCGGATACAGCCAGTTGCAGTGGTGGCTCCATTGCCGCAATATTTTTATCAATGTGCTGCTTTTTTCGCTGATGTTTAACGCCCTGTGGAACGCGCTTTTCAGCCGCCGGCTGCTGGGGGGCTGGGAGGAGGGGCGCGGCGCCAACGGAATGCATGCGGTGTTCATGCTTGTTCATCTGGCCGCCTCCCTGCTGATCATCTATGGCATGCTCAAGGCCACGGGGCGGTGGGCGTATGTGTACGCCTATTATGACATCTCCTATCCCATCTACCATTTTATGCCCCTGCTGCTGGCCGTTCCCTTCTTCCTGGCTACCCGGATGATGGCGCCTGCCGCCGTCGCCCACCGGTTTTATGTGCTTAAAAAGCTTCGGGACAAGGTTTTATAGCCCGCGGGCTGTCCTGTCGGAAAGGCGGAAGATATCATGAGCAATTACGTGCTGTTTCTGGGGGGGACAGGCGCCCGCTGCGCCGAGGCCTTCGCGTACCTCAGCGCCTGCGGCGCCATTGCCTGTGAGGGGCAGACCTATGTGCTCCTGTGCGATTCAGACCAGGGCAACGGCAATTTTGTCAGGGCCCAGCAGGTCTATGGCCAGTACCAGGCCTTGCGCCGGCAGTTTTGCCGCGGCCGGCTCGGGGAAAAAGCCAGCCCGTTCCTGAATAATGACCTGTCCGCCGCCACCTGGGTCATCACTATGGGCAGTGAAAGCACCTTTCGCTTAAGCCAGCTCAACGGGGGCGATCCCGCCTCCCAGCGGGTGATGGACGCGCTGTACAGGCGGGAGGATTCGAGCGAGATCATCAGTAACCTGGGCTTTTTTGCCAGGCCGGCCATAGGCGCCGCCGCCATGCGGGCCATCCTGCTTGCCGACCGGGGCAACGCCTACGCGGCCATGAAGGAGCAGATCCGCCAGGACCTGGCGGTGGGACCGGTGCGCATCCTGCTGGTGGGCTCCGTCTTCGGGGGCACGGGGGCGTCCGCCCTGCCGGCTATCGCCTATGACCTTTCGGAATGGCTCGGCCAGGATAAGCACCTGCGCAAAAACGCCACACTGGGCGGGCTGCTGATGCTGCCGTACTTTTCCTTTGTCAAGGATATTCAAAGAAGCCAGCCGGAGCGCCGGATCAAGGCGGAGGACTTCCTGCCCGCCTGCAAGCGGGCCCTGGAATACTATAACGAGCATGCCCGGCTGCGCAGCCCGGGAGATCAGGAAACGGATACGGGGCTTTTTGACCAGTTATACCTGCTTGGCATGCCCGGGCTCTTTTCCGTGCTGGAGCAGGATGCGGGCTCAAGCGGCCAGAAAAACGACGCCATGCTTCCTGAGTGGGAGTCGGCCCTGGCCGCCTTCAGTTTTTTCACCCAGCCGGAGGCCCGGCTCCGCCCGCCCCAATCCTATGTCAAGTGGATCCGCGAAAAGGACCGGGACGGGCTGTATCCCCTTTCCTGGCCGGATTTTTCCATGACCGGCCTGGACGCGTACATAGAGCAGATGCTGTTGTTCAGCCTGATATGGCAATCCCACTACAAGCCCCAAATCACCGGCTATCTTACCGGCCGGGACAAGTACGTAAAAAACTATTACAAATACCTGGTGGCCGGTTACTTGAAGCAGGCACCCGGCCGGGAGGCGGAGGATTTCCAGCCCCTGAACCAGTTGACCCATGGTTTTTTGCTCTGGCTGCAGCAGTCCCTGGACGGCCGGCAGGTATTGCGCCAGGAGCTTATCCATCCCAATAGCCTGCCCCTGGTCGCCTCCGGCGACAAGGACCCCCAATATACCAGGCGGTGGAAGCCCATCCTCCAAACGCTGCCGGGCAGGGACAAGCCCGAGATCCTCAACCAGGTGGACCAGGCCTTCGATTACAGGCCCGAAATGTACGAGGATCCGGCGGACAATTGCGGCCTGTTCCTGCACACGCTCTACAGCGCTTGCAGGAGCCGGCGCGCCTGACATGCCCGCAAAGGAAAGGAGCAGCACACGATGTCCAACGAAGAAAAGATGGAAATACAGCGCCTTCCCATGCTGCCGCCCCTTGCCCATAAAACCATGGGCGAGCCTAATGGCGGGCAGTGGCAGGCCAGCAACAGCCAGGTGCAGCTATTGTCTGAAGTGTACAAGAGCATCCAGGTGACCTTTAACCAGCTTTACAGCACCCAGGCTACCCCGGATATGCTGGCCCAGGGCATGGAGTTTGCGGGCGGCATGCTCCTGGATATTGCCCTGGTGCCGCCGGGGGAGCAGGCGGCTTACCGGGCCCATGCCCAGGACCTTCGCAAAAGCTGGTTCGGCCTCTTCAGCGCGCTGCTGTTGCAGCCTGACCGGGAGGATATCCTGCGGGAGGACTACGACATGAACGCAGTCCTTGCGGATGAAACGCAGCCGCCTTTTTTGCGGGCGCTGGCCAAAAGCTGCGGGGAGCAGCATCCGCCCGTTACCCGCTTCACCCTGTATTCCTGGCGCTTGGATGATCCCGACGTGGAGGAATGGATTCCGGTGGCCTTTTCCCATTCCCGGATGGTAACAGGCATATGCCCGGCGGCACAGATACGGGGCCGGCTCAAGGATGCCCCGCCCTGGTATGAGTTTTCATCAGCTTTAGGTATCGGCGCCTTTGGCGATCCGGCCCCCACCCTGTCAAGGCCCGCCTATCAGGCCCGGGCCCTGGCTGTCTACCGCTGCCTGGGCGCCTTTCACAAAACCTGCGCCGATCCCGCTATGGGGGAGGCGGTGCGTGAAAGCATGCTTAAGCTGCGGAGCGAGATCATCCCCCTGGAGAAAGTGGCCGTTAACAGGGAGCTTTTGGACCTTACGGAAACCGATGAGGATGCTTCTGACGCCGGCGAGGCCTTGACCCTTTTGCGCTCCTGGGTGACGGATGATTTGTACCTGATGCGCAAGTCCGGGGAACAGGACGACTTTGCCGGGGCCATCGGCCGCTATCGTATAGAAGGCGATGAGGAGCATTATATGCTGCTGCCCCTTGGAAGCGGCTTTGCCGCCTCCTGGTGGAACTATCTGCAAACAGAGGAGGGGGCGGCGGCCATCGGGCCCGGGATTGGTGCCCTGGAGCGGTTCCTGCTGGAGCAGATGCGCGTGCGCTTCCTCCCGGACGAGGAGGGGGGTGCCTACCAGCTTACCCTTTCCTTTGAGGGGAAGACCTATGTCAAGTGCTACCAGGGCAGCCACGTGGTGGATACGGGCCATATCGTGCCGGTTATCTCCGTCTGGCCGGACACGGCGGATGACACGGGCCGCTGGAAGCGGTATTATCTGTACGCCGCCCAATTGGACCAGCCGGAGGAGCCGCCTCTCCCCTTGTCCTTTCATGCCGTCCTCCCCGAGGGCACCCTTGCCTCCCCCGATCCTAACGTGCTTCGTTCCAGCTTTGCGTGCGCAGACCAGGCGGCCCTTTCCGGGGTGTTCCCGCTCTTTGCCCTGGTCACGCAAAAGAAGGGGAACCGGCGGGCGGAGGCCGGCATGGTGCTGCCCAGGCCCAGGGATGTGCTCCGCCACGCCAAGCCGCAGCAGCCCCGCTGCATCGGCCTGGATTTTGGCACCAGCAATACCATGGCGTACTATCAGGACCTGATGCGCAGGCCGGGAGGCACCGGGGAGATCACCGCCATAGACACCGCCGCCGCCCCCCGGCCTCTTAGGCTGCGGGACAACCTTTTGAAGGTAACGGGCTTTTACCAGCAGGCGGTGGAGGTGGTCGATCCCTTGAATTTCCTTTCCCTGTCCGCGGACGCGGCGTATGAGATCCTTCCTTCCATGATCTATCAGCATGTGGAGCGGCTGGACGGGGAGGGGATCGAGCGGGCGTTTTTACGCAGCAATATTCCATTCTTCCAAAATGTCGCCACGATCCATGACACGGTGCTGGACAGCCTGCAGATGGATTTGAAGTGGGGCGATCTGAAGCTCATGCGGGACAGGGCATCGGCCTACCTGGAGCAGATGACGATGATGTACCTGTTCAGCTCCTACCGCCATGACGGCAGGGGGAACATCCATTGGTGCTTCTCCTATCCCCGCTCCATGAACGAGGCCCGGCGCCTTCAATTCACCAGAAGCCTCAAAAATATCCTGGACGGCTTTGCGGCCATGGATGAATCCGCCTTCGCCTATACCATCCGCACATACTTTGAATCGGAGGCATTGGGCAGCTTTATCACCTCCGATTCCATGGTGCTCAAGATGGCGGAGCAGCATTTCACACGCGTGTCCCCCGAGGCGGGCTTTCTGTGCATCGATATCGGGGGCGGCACGGTGGATCTGTCCCTGTGGCAGGGGGAAAACCTGAGCGCGGAGGCATCCCTTTCGGAGGTGGCAGGCAACTTTGTGCTGTGCCAGACCGTTACCAGAAACGCGCAGACAGGGGGCATGCCGCGGCTGGAACTGTTCCGGCAACTGATGGATAATTCCGCCGACCCTTACGTAAGCTGGCTACATGAAAAGCTCCGGCAGCTTGCCCGCTGGCCGGAGGGCGGCGCCGCCGCCCGGGATGAGGAAAGCCGCCGGCTGATTTCCAAATGGGCGCTGTTCGTCGAGCATGTGGTGGCCGCCATGGGGCAGCATGCCCAAAGCAACGCGGTCATAGGCCCGCTGCAATCCTACTTCTTCATGATCGAGCTGTACATGATGCTTTTGTTTCATTTTTCCGGCATGCTCCTGGGTCAGGCTCTGCGGGCCGGGAGCTTTGAGGCGGTGGACCGCCTTCCCTTTTCCATCGTCCTGTCGGGCAACGGCTCAAAAATGCTGGAGCTGATCCGGTTCCCCCTGGCGGACAGCAGCCGGAACCGGATGGACGAAAGGCTCCGCTTCGTCTTTTTGAAGGGCTGCGAAGCCACGCTGGGAGAGCCCGCGCCCCTTGCGGTCCATCAGATCATACCGCCTATCATGGCCAAGCATGAGGTGGCCTATGGTCTGTCCCAGAAAAGCGGCGATCCGGGCATTCCACCGGCCGGTCCCACCTCTTCCCCGGAGGCATCCCCCGCCCGGCAGGTGCTGGATTGGACCGAATCCAACGCTATCAGCAGGGAGGGGCGCGGCATGGTCTGCGCATACCTGAACGATTTCTGGCAGGCCTTGTATGAGGCCCACCTGCACAGCCCCCTGCTCACCCTGTACGACCGCAACGACGCCCAGTCCTTCCTCTCCTTTGTGCGGGCCGTTTATCCCCGGCAGATGGTGGGCGTCCCCACGGGAGAGGAGGCCCTTGCCCGCCTTGCGGTCTGGACGCAGGAGCAGATATGGGGCCTGAAGGCGGACGCTTCCGGAGACCGCCCCAATACCCTGACAGGCGTACTCGCCCGGGTCATCAATACGCTGCTGATGCAATCGGACAGCCAGGATGCATTTTCCTGAGCCGAAAGGAGATGGAGCTTGCGCGTGATGAAGAGAATACAAAGCCCGCTTCCCTTCTTCCTTCTCCTGCCGGCGGAGGGGCTGGGATCATTCCCCGCGCAGGAAGGAGCGGGCGGCCTTTCCCAGGCGGAGGCATTCCGCCTGGCAACGGAAGCTGCCCGGGAGCCGCTGAACATGGAGCTGCGCTCCCTCCACCTGACGGCCGGTATCCTGGCGGCCTTGGTCATACTTGTGCTTATACTTCTTGCCGTGCTTATGCGCCGGGGGAAAAAGCAGCGTCAGCGGCTGTTGGCGCTGGAGGCCCAGAGTGACCGCCAGCAAGGTGAGCTGCGGTGGCTGTCCGACCAGGTAAGCGCAAACCAGGCCCATTTGGCGCGGCTGCATCAGGCTGTGCAGGAGACCCGCAGCACCCTTGAAACGCATGCCGGGCAGGCGCGGCCCCGGGGCGGCCGCCCGCCCGCCGGACCACCGGCCGCAAACGCGCAGGTGGGCCAGGTGACCGAGGCGGTGAACCGCCTGCTTTCGGAGGGCAAGCCCGGCCGGGAATTCCACCGCCATCTTGCCAGGGAGTTCCCGGGCATGGACATAAAGCGGCTGCAGGAGAAGGGCGAGGTGCTGGACGGCAGCAAGCCCTACTGCTTTTCCCACAATGCCTATATGGGTGATTATGTGGGCCTGAGCCAGGAGAACAGGATATGGGTATTCCCCAACAGCAACCTGCTGGGCAAGGGCAGCATCCCCAAGCGGGCGTTCCGCGGCCTGGAGGCGGAGGACCGGCAGCGGATCACCCGCGTAACGGCTCCGGCCTGTGCCCTGTGGCAGGAGGAACGAAAGCAATGGGTGCTGGAAAAGCAGGGGGCCGTATCGGCGGACTGACTTTGGAAAGGAGAATAAACCATGCGCAAGGCTCCTGTGATTTTCCTGATACTCCTGACCGCCCTTCTGGCAGCCTGCCATTGCGCGGCCGGGGAAAAATACACCGGCCGGGCGGCCTATTTTCAGGAGAAATACGTCCATGAAATAGAAAGCGTCTATCCCAAAACATATACCGCCGCCATGTCGGACAAGCAGATCCAGTTGACGGCCCAGCGCTTGCAGGAGCTGGGATATCTACCCGTCAGGGAGGTCACCCAGGAGTTCAGCGAGTCCCTGAAAAAAGCGGTCAGGATATTTCAGCAGCAGATGCGCATCGGCGACGGGGAGGAGATCACCCCCCTCATGCAGGCCGTGCTTTTCAGCCCGGATGCCGAGCCGGTGGCCTTTCCACTGGTGCGCATCGGGACCTACTCGAAGGGTGGGAACCAGAAAAGCCTGCTGCCCTATACCTATGGCGATCTTGCGGACCTGAGGGCCGGCGCGCCCTGCTCCATAGGCGGCACAGTGGAGGCCGTTGCGAATACGGACGCGCGGAGCGTGTCCATCACCCTGCGCATCAATGCTTCCCGTCCGCCCGTTACCGTAGCGTATACGTATCCCGAGGGGACAGCCCGGTTTCTTCCGGGGGATGCGGTCATCGTGATGGGCACCCTGATGGCCAAAGAGGGGGATACGTATACCTTTCAAGGGGATCTGATCGGGTTCAAGGCATTTCCGGCACAATAAACAAATCCATATATTATTACCCTTCTCAGGATGCCGGTCATGCTGAAAGCATCCACTCCCCGGAGCAGGCTCATTCATTCGCTCCCGGCTGCGGGGTGGTAATGTACAAGCCGGACGTGTGGCATGGAGAATGGAGCACATACATCCGCGCCGTTGATGGGGCTGTCCGCCGGCCCGGCGCGGGCGAAATGCGCTTAAAGGAGAATATGGTGTGGAAACTGGGGCCGCAGAGGGCTGGTATTCCGGGCTGAACAAGGTTTATGCATACATCGACGGGCATCTTGCGGAGGATTTGAACCTTGCGGCGCTGTCCGCCGTTTCAGGCTATTCGGAGTATCATTTCCACCGTCTGTTCCATGCCATGACAGGGAAAACACCCAGGGAATATGTGCTGGAGCGCAGGGTCATGG
>JAEWWY010000557.1 GCA_023458835.1 Bacillota bacterium | reverse complement strand
CGGTATCCCTTTTTCAACGAGCCCTATATTCCAGCGAACAAGTATCACAAGATGTTCGTGGAGAACTGGTACCTGATCCTCTACCAGATTCGCGACACCACTGTCTACGTGGATTATGTGGTGGATTGCCGGCAGGATTATCAGTGGCTGATCCACTGAGCATTTGAAAACTGCAGTTTCAGGGATTGAGTAAAGGCACTTATACCAGGCGCTCATGCAAGAGCCGGAAAACAGGCCTTGATATATAGGCGGCATATGTGATTTTTCCGCTGAATTCAAGTGCTTTTTTGAAACGGTAGACCTGCGGCGGCGATGTGATATACCCCAGTACCTGCTCTTTGGGTACCCAGATGACTTCGCTTGTTTCATTGGAGGCGGTCAGTTCGCCGCTTTCATATTCGCATATAAAGTCCATCATCAGCTTGGTGGGGATGATGGTTTGGCCGTCATGGGACAAATGCGCGCCTACGTTTGAATATATGCCGCATAAGCATTTCAGGCTTGCCCTCCTAAGTGTGATGATTTATCGCAATAGTAACATGGGAAGCAAAAAAATACCAATATATAAACGGGCGGGAAGTGAGCTTTTTTCAAAAGCCTGCTTCCCGCTTATCCGTATATTTTCATCCTTATGGTATAATATCCCCGAGGTGAACGAAATGGCCTTTACCCACCTGCATCTGCATACGGAATACAGCCTGCTGGACGGCGCATGCCGGATCAAGCATCTGATAAAGCGCCTGAAAGAGCTGAACATGGATAGCTGCGCCGTTACGGACCACGGCGTTTTGTACGGCGCGGTGGAATTTTATCAGGAGTGCGTGGCAAACAACATCCGCCCCATTCTGGGCTGTGAGGTATACATCTGCCCGGACATGGAGGAAAAGCAGGTGGTTTCCCGGGAGTACAGCCACGTGGTGCTGCTGTGTGAAAACAACACGGGTTATCAAAATCTGATGGCGCTTGTGAGCGAGGGCTTTTTGCGGGGCTTCTACTACCGGCCCCGCATCGACTATAAGCTGCTGGAAAAGCACGCGGAGGGCTTGATCTGCCTGTCTGCCTGCCTAAGCGGCGACCTGCCGAAAATGCTGCTGATGGGCAGGAGGCAGGAGGCCAGGGAGTACGCGCTGCGCATGCAGAACCTGTTCGGTAAGGACAAGTTCTATATCGAGATCATGGACCACGGCATCCCGGAAGAAAAGCAGGTGCTGCCGGAATTGGTGCGCCTGAGCCGGGAGACGGGCGTGCCCCTGATCGCCACCAACGACGCCCATTACCTAAGGCGGGAGGATGCGGCGGCCCAGGAGGTATTGATGTGCATCCAAACGGGCAAAACCCTGGAGGATGAAGCCCGGATGCGCATGGAGACCCAGGAGCTGTACGTGAAAAGCGAGGAGGAGATGCGCGCCCTCTTCAGCGCCTGGCCCGACGCCATCGACAATACGCAAAAGGTGGCGGACATGTGCCGGGTGGCCTTTGAGTTTGACAAGATCCACCTGCCCAGCTTCAAACCCATCCCACCGGGGGAAACGCCGTTGTCCCTGCTTACCGGCCTGTGCACGCAGGGGCTGGAAAAGCGCTACCCCGGCGAATCGGGAGAGGACGGCGCGGCTTACCGCCGCCTGAAGTACGAACTGGATACCATCAGGAATATGGGGTATGTGGATTATTTCCTGATCGTATGGGATTTCATCCGCTATGCCAAAAGCCATAACATTATGGTGGGGCCGGGCCGCGGCAGCGGCGCGGGCTCCATTGTGGCATACACCCTGGGCATCACGGCGCTGGACCCGCTGAAATACAACCTGCTGTTCGAGCGGTTTTTGAATCCCGAGCGCATTTCCATGCCGGACCTGGATATCGATTTTTGCTACGAACGCCGCCAGGAGGTCATTGATTACGTGGCTTCCAAATACGGCGCGGACCATGTGGCGCAAATCATCACCTTCGGCACCATGGCGGCAAGAGGCGTGGTTCGGGACGTGGGCCGGGTGCTGGGCATGAGCTACCAGGATGTGGACAAGGTCGCCAAGGCGGTGCCCTTTGAGCTGAACATGACGCTGGAAAAGGCGCTGAAGGTAAGCCCCGAGCTGGCGTCCTCCTACACAGGGGACGACAAGGTGAAAAAGCTCATCGATATGGCTTTGTCCCTGGAAGGCATGCCCCGCCACGCCAGCACCCACGCCGCCGGCGTACTCATCACCAGCGCGCCGGTGACAGAGTATGTGCCCCTGCAAAAAAACGACGAGGTCATCACCACCCAGTACCCCATGGGCATTCTGGAAAGGCTGGGGCTTTTGAAGATGGACTTCCTGGGCCTGCGCACCCTCACCGTCATAAGGGATACGCTGGACATGCTCAGGGAAGCGGGCACGGATTTAAAGCCGGAAGACATTCCGCTAAACGACCCGGAAGTGTACGACATGATCTCCCAGGGGGATACCGACGGCGTGTTCCAGTTGGAAGGCGGCGGCATGCGCAGCTTTTTGACGAATATGCGGCCGGAGAATTTTGAAGACATCATCGCCGCCATCTCCCTGTACCGCCCCGGCCCCATGGAGAGCATCCCCCGCTATATCCAGGGCAAGCATAACCCCTCCACCGTTCAATATGCCACGCTCAAACTGAAGCCCATCCTGGATGTGACCTACGGCTGCATGGTCTACCAGGAGCAGGTGATGCAGATCGTCAGGGACCTGGCGGGCTATTCCCTGGGCCGCAGCGACCTGATGCGCCGGGCCATGTCCAAAAAGAAGCATGACGTGATGCAGAAGGAGCGGGAATACTTCGTCCACGGCATGCGGGACAAGGAAGGGAATCTGACCATCCCCGGCTGCGTGAACAATGGCGTGCCGGAGGAAGTGGCGGAGCACATCTTTGATGAGATGAGCGCTTTTGCCTCCTACGCCTTCAACAAAAGCCACGCCGCCGCCTATGGCGTGGTGGCCGTGCAGACCGGCTGGCTCAAGCGCCACCACCCCGTGCCCTTCATGGCGGCCATCATGAACAGCGTGTATGGCAACGCCTTAAAGATCGCCGGGTATATCCAATACTGCCGTGCCCACGATATCCCCATCCTGCCCCCGGACGTGAATGTGAGCTCCTGGCGCTTTAGGATGGATGCATCCCTGAGCAAGCCGGGCATCCGCTTTGGCCTTGGCGCGGTGAAGAACGTGGGCCAGGGCGCGGTGGAGGCCATTGTGCGGGAGCGGGAAAAGGGCAGGTTCAAGGATATTTTTGATTTCTGCCGCCGGGTGGATACCGACAGCGTGAACAAGCGCGTGGTGGAAAGCCTGATCAAGGCCGGGGCCTTTGACGGCACCGGGGCCCGGCGCGCCCAGCTTTTGCATGTGTACGAGCCTGCCATGGAGGCCGCGGTCAGCCGCCGCAAGCAAAACGTGAGCGGGCAGGTGTCGCTGTTTGACCTGGGCGGCGGCATGCCCGCCGGCGGATTCATGCAGGAAAAGCTGCCGGATGTGGAGGAATTCCCCCTCCGCTCCCTTTTGTCCATGGAAAAGGAGATGACCGGCGTGTATATCAGCGGCCATCCCCTGGACGAGTACGCGCAGATACTGAATCAGTTGGAATGCAATACCGCCTACGTGGCGGAATTGAATGAGCGGCCGGACAAGGGGCAGTCCATGGACGGCATGGTGGTGCGCATGGGCGGCATCCTTGCCGACGCCCGGGGCAAAGCCACCAAAAAGGGCGCTTTTATGGGCTTTGTGACGCTGGAAGACCTGACCGGCCAGATCGAGGGGCTGGTGTTCCCCAAAATGTATGAAAAATACGGTTCCATGCTGAAAACAGACGAGCTGGTGATTTTAACGGGCAAGCTTTCCATCCGGGAGGATGAGGAGACAAAGCTGCTGGTGGACAGCGTGGCGCCTTTGACGCCCCAGGGGGAGGATAAGGACAGCGGTCTTTTGCTGCAGGGCGGCAAGCAGCCGCCTCCGGAGGACCCGGACGACCTGTTTCCCCTGCCCTTTCATCAGTCCTCCCCGGCGCTTACCGATGCGCAATTGGCCAAGCAGGCGCCTATGAAGCTGTACCTGCGGGGCACCAGGGAGCAGATGGAGCAGATGAAGCCTGTTTTGGGCGGCCATCCCGGCCCGGTGCCGGTATACTTCCATATTCCCTTGGAGCGCATCACGCTGCTGACGCCCAGGAACATGTGGTGCGACGGGGACGAGCCTGTGCAGCAGGCGCTGGAAGGGCTGCTGGGCATGGATAATGTGAAAGCGGTATTATAGGGTTATCCGCCCATCCTTGCAGGGATATACCGTATCCCCCAGCCGATAGGCTTCGGAGGGGTTGGAGGACAGGATCAGCACGCAGGCGCCCTGCCTTATGTATTGGCCGATCAGCTCCTGCGTGATTTGACCCAGGTGCGGGTCCGTTACCGACAGGGGCTTTTGCACAATGAGCAGCTTGGGATGGCACAGCAGCCACTTGCAGTATACAAGCCTTTGCAGGTCCTCGCTGCCAAGGGTGCGTATATCCTGACATTCCATGATCCCGGGCGGAAGCAGCGCACGGAAGCTTTGCGCAAGGCTCCGCCTGTATTTTTGACGGCCAAAAAAGAAGCGCACGCGCCCGGCCATGCCCAGGTAGAGGTTTTCCAGCGCGCTCAGGTGCGGGAACAGCATGGTTTCCGTAGGGTTCTCGCTGATCACGCATACGCCGGATTTCAGGGCATGGTTCAGGCTCCGGGGCCTGTAGGCTTTGCCTTCCAGCATCAAACTGCCCTCATAGGCCGCTTCGCCGGTGAGCGCCCCCAAAAGCGCCGCGTTGGTGCTGTCGTCCATGTCCAAAAGGCTCACGGCTTCCCCTTTATGCAATGTGAGGGAAATATCCCGCAGCGCGTCCGTAGTCAGATGGTTTATTTCCAGCACCTGCGGCG
>JAEWWY010000556.1 GCA_023458835.1 Bacillota bacterium | reverse complement strand
GTCGTCGGCAGCGCTGGAGGCCTACAGGTCCGGGGAAAGGGAGCTTCAGCGCACAAGCCGCGAAAACAGCCAGCGGGAACAGCGAATGGACACGCTGCGTTTTCAGTTGCAGGAATTGAAAGCAGCCAAGCTGAAAGCGGGAGAGGAAGAAACGCTCCGCCGGGAATTGGAACGGCTTCGCTACAGCGTGAAAATATCCGCAGCCCTTCGCCGTGCTTATGAGAATGTATATGCCGGCGCCGGTAAGCAGCTCAGCGCTTTGGCATTGCTTACGGATGCCGTTTCCGCGCTGGACGTGATCAGCGCCCTGGACCCGGAATATGAAAATCTTCGGGACAAGCTGAAAGACCTTTATTACGAACTGGAGGACGGCGGTCTGCAATTGCGCAGCCTGTCGGAGGACGCGGCGTTTGATCCGGATAAAAATGAACAACTGGAAGCGCGGCTTGATTTGCTGCGCCGCCTTGAGCGCAAGTATGGCCCCACCGTGGAGGACATGATCGCCTATACCCAGAAAATCGCTCAGGAGTATGATGCCTTCCAGAACATGGATGAAATGCTGGATCAAATGCAGGAGCGCCAAAAGAAGCTCCTGGCAGCGTATATAAAGGAGGCGGGAACGCTGACCGCCTCCAGAAAAAAGCTGGCAGCCTGGTTCGAAAAGGAAATGGTGGCGCAGCTTACGGAGCTTGGCATGGAAAAAACGCAATTTTCCGTGCAGTTCCAAAAATCCTCCGGAACCCATGATGTGCCGGAGGACGAGATCGCCTTTTTGATTTCGCCCAATCCCGGGGAGCCCTTGAAGCCTTTGTCGAAAATCGCTTCCGGCGGCGAGCTTTCCCGGCTGATGCTGGCCATCAAATCCATCGCCGCACAGCAGGGGCTTGTACCTACCATGGTCTTTGATGAAATCGACACAGGCATCAGCGGCAAGATCGCCCAGGTGGTGGCCGAGAAAATGGCCAAGATCTCCGCTTACCGTCAGGTTTTGTGTGTTACGCATCTGCCGCAGATCGCCGCCATGGCCGATTATCATTATTTGGTGGAAAAGAGCATTCAATGGGAGAGGACCTTTACGAACGTTCTGGAAATGGACGATGCCATGCGGGAGCGGGAACTTGCCCGCATGGTAGGCGGATCCGGCTCGGAAAACGACTCCGGGCTTGTACATGCCCGGAATTTGCTCAAATCCTCCGCAGAATTGAAGGCCGGAATCGCTTTGGAAAAAAAACGGACAACTCTTGATTTTGTATAGAATTCCGCTTGCCAATTTGGGGGTAAAGTATGATATAATAATAACGGTGTGAAAAAATCGGATGGAGACTGGCTATATCCCAAAAGAATACGGCTTTTTTTTTGCTGGCGAAGGGAGGACTTTTGTCCGTGAAAGGTACTCATTTGTTTCCAGGCGGCATTCATCCTGGGGAAGGCGCTAACGGGAAAACGGTAACAGGCGCCCAGCCTATCCATGTGCTGCCCCCGCCTTCCCGTGTTATCCTGCCGTTGCAGCAGCACATCGGCGTACCTTGCAAGTGTGTTGTCAAGCAGGGTGACTATGTGAAAATCGGTCAGATCATCGGCGAGGCTGCCGGGTTTGTTTCCGCTCCTGTGCACGCGACCGTTTCGGGCACGGTGGTGGCGGTGGCGCCCTGCATGATGGCCAGCGGGCTGAACGCCCAGGCCGTTGTCATCGATAACGATTTCCGGGAAAACTGGGTGCCTTTGATGCCGGCTGCCAATCAGGACAATCTGTCCGCAAAGGAGCTTACGGAGATTGTCCGCAACGCCGGAATCGTAGGCTTGGGCGGCGCGACCTTTCCTACCGCCGTCAAGCTTTCGCCTCCGCCTGCCAAGAAGGTGGATACGCTGATTGTCAACGGTGCGGAGTGCGAGCCCTATCTTGCTTCCGATCATCGGTTGATGCTGGAGCAGGGTGCCGCTGTGATGGACGGCATTGCCCTGGTAAAAAAAGCTTTGGGCATCTCCCGCGTCATCATCGGCATTGAAAACAACAAAATGGATGCTGTGGCAGCCATGCGGGAGGAGGCCGGAAAGCTGGAGGACGTCACCGTCCGTGATCTTCCCGTGCGCTATCCCCAGGGTGGAGAGAAGCAGTTGATCTATGCTCTCACCCGCAGGGTTGTTCCCTTTGGCGGCCTGCCCGCGGATGTGGGCGTGATTTGCATGAACGTTGGAACGCTGGCTGCCGTTTCACGGGCGGTG
Organism: Bacillota bacterium; assembly: GCA_023458835.1. GTDB lineage: Bacteria > Bacillota > Clostridia > Christensenellales > Aristaeellaceae > JAEWAH01. The sequence goes on along the minus strand of JAEWWY010000556.1, from coordinate 831 downwards.
CGGGAAGGCCGGCCTGTGGTGGACCGCGTGGCAACGGTGGGTGGCCTGGTAGAAAAGCCCGGCAATTTTATGGTACGCATCGGCACCATTGTGGAAGCGCTGGTGGAAGCCGCAGGAGGATTCCAAAAGGGTGTCCGCAAGTTCGTCTATGGCGGCCCCATGATGGGCCATGCCATCAGCCGTATGGACATTCCCGTCACCAAAAGCTGCTCCGGCATCCTGGCTTTGGGTGCGGAGGCAGTGGAGCCTCCGGAAAGCAATTGCATCCGCTGCGGCCGCTGTGTAAGGGCATGCCCCATGCTTTTGATGCCTTTTGTGCTGAATCAGTATTCCAGGAAGGATATGCATGACGAGGCGGAAAAAGCCAGCGTAATGAACTGCATTGAATGCGGCTGCTGCTCCTATGTTTGCCCTGCCAAAATCCGTTTGGTGCAAAGCTTCCGCATAAGCAAAAAAATTATTACCGATAAGCGTTCGCGGGCTGCGAAGAAGGGAGAGCGTTGATTATGCTTAAGAATTTGTCCGTTTCCTCCTCTCCGCATCTTCGGGACAACGCCACCACCAGGCGGTTGATGAAGGATGTGTGCATCGCCATGATCCCTTCGGGGATCGCCGCCGTTTGGTACTTCGGTTTGCGGGCATTGGTCCTGATTGCCGTTTCCGTATTAAGCGCCGTGATTGTGGAAGCATATTATCAAAAGAAATCCCATCAGCCTGTTACAGTATCCGATATGAGCGCGGTGGTTACAGGCATACTTCTGGCATTTAACCTGCCTGCCAATGCGCCCTGGTGGATGGCGGCCATCGGTTCCATACTGGCCATCGTACTGG
>JAEWWY010000555.1 GCA_023458835.1 Bacillota bacterium | reverse complement strand
GCCCAGGGCCGAAGGATATCCGCCTTCGGCCCTGGGCTTTTCATTGAATGCAACCCGGCTCACCGGGAACCCAAATCAGTTTTTCGCCTGCGTCCGTTACTGTCCCACGACAGCCTTGATGCGGCGCACGCCGGCGGAGGAAGATTCCTCCTTGAGGATCTTGAAGGACTTCAAATCGCCGGTATTTTCCGCATGGGGGCCGCCGCAGATTTCCCTGCTGAACGTCCCCATGGAATACACCTTGACCCGCTCGCCATACTTGCTTTCAAACAGGCCGATGGCGCCCTGGGCCTTGGCCTCCTCCACGGTCATTTCCTGCATGGTGATAGGGGCGCAGGCAGTGATGGCTTCGTTGACCAGCTTCTCCACCTCTTGAATCTCTTCCGGCGTCATTTTCCTGCCGAAGGAGAAGTCAAAGCGCAGCCGTTCCGCCGTGATGTTGGAGCCCTTTTGCGCCACTTCCTCGCCCAGCACCCGGCGTAAAGCGGCATGCATCAAATGGGTGGCGGTATGAAGCCTTGCAGTCTCGTCGGTATGGTCGGCCAGGCCGCCCTTGAAGCGCTGCTCGGCGCCTGCCTGGGAGGTGGCCTGGTGCTGCCTGAAGCACTCATGGAAGCCGTCCACATCTACGGCAAGCCCCCGCTCCCTGGCCAGCTCCACCGTCATTTCAATGGGGAAGCCGTAGGTATCGTACAGGTGGAAGGCGTTCAAGCCATCCATGATTCCGTTCTCTACTTTGGCGGCCACCTTGTCAAATTCCTTGTTGCCCTGCTTCAGGGTACGGGCAAACCTTAATTCCTCCAGCTTCAATTGCTCCAGCACGAAGGCGGAATTCTTCTCCAGCTCGGGATAAACGGCCTTGTACTGATCGATGATCACCTGGGCGATCTCGGCGGTAAAGTTGTCGGGCATGCCCAACTGCATGCCATAGCGCACGGCCCGGCGGATGATGCGGCGCAGCACATAGCCCTGGTCCACGTTGGAGGGGCTCACGCCCCGGTGGTCCCCCAGGATGAAGGTGGCGGTGCGGGTGTGGTCGGCAATGATGCGGAAGGCCTTGGTGGTCTCATCATCGCTCATATACGTCTTGCCGGACAGCTCGGTGATTTTGGCCAGGATGCCCGCGAACAGGTCGGTTTCATAGACGGATTTTTTGCCCGTAAGCACGCAGATGGTGCGCTCCAGGCCCATGCCCGTATCCACGTTCTTCTGGGCAAGGGGGATGAAGGTGCCGTCGGCCTGCTTGTTGTACTGCATGAATACGTCGTTCCAGATTTCCAGATACCGGCCGCAGGAGCAGGCGGGGGAGCAATCCGGGCCGCAGGGCTCCTTGTCGGTGATGATGAACATTTCGCTGTCGGGGCCGCAGGGGCCGGTGAGCCCCGCAGGGCCCCACCAGTTGTTTTCCTTGGGCAGGAAAAAAATACGGTCTTCCTTCACGCCGCAGTCCCGCCACAATTGATAGCTTTCCATGTCCCGGGGGGCATCTTCATCCCCGGCGAAGACGGAGAACGCCAGGCGGTCGGGCGAAAGGTTCAAATATTCCGGGCTGGTAAGAAACTCCCAGCTCCAGGTGATGGCTTCCTTCTTGAAGTAATCCCCCAGGCTCCAGTTGCCCAGCATCTCAAAGAAGGTTAAATGCGAGGCATCGCCCACATCGTCGATGTCTCCGGTGCGCACGCATTTTTGCACGTCGGTGAGCCGCGTTCCGGCGGGATGCTTGGCGCCCATCAAATACGGAACAAGCGGATGCATGCCCGCGGTGGTAAAGAGCACCGTGGGGTCATTTTCGGGAATAATGGAGGCGCTGGGGATCACGGCATGGCCCTTGGACTCAAAAAACTTCAAAAACAGCGATCTTAATTCATTGGACGTAAGCGGCTTCATGATTATCTTTGCTCCTTCATCCTGCAGGCCGCATATGCCATCTACGCGGCCCATATTCAGGCAATTTCCTGCAATTCGCTACATTATAAGGGAGAGGGGCGTTTGCTGTCAAGAAACGCCCCTCGTGTTTCTGGGATAACGGGCGGCGCGTATGGCGACGGCTGACAAAAAGCCCATAAAGGCGCTTTCCACAAAGATAACTTCATTGGCCGCCATGGCGAAAAAGGCCAGCGCCTCGCCCCTTAAGGCCCCGAGCCTATACAGGTATTGGCAGAGCACAGTCAAAAAAAGCAGGGCGGACGGAACAAAAAAGAGGTTGCTGAAGCTTTCCCTGCGCCGCGCTCCCGACAAAGGGATCAAAAGCGCCAGCGATACGCCCAGAAGCAGGCCCTTGATCACATTCAGGAAGAAGCCCAGTTCAGGAAACTCCTTACCCAAAAGAGGAAAGAACACGCCCAGCAAAAAGCACATCAACAGCGGAAGCACCACCACCAGCAGCTTGCGCAAAAACACGGTTCTCCCTCCCTACTTCGTCTGTTCCTGCAAAAACTTTTTGTCCGCCAAGGTCAGCTCCGCTTTATCCAGCAAATCCGGGCGGAATTTTTTTGTGGCCAGCAGGGATTGCTGATGCCGCCAGGCTTTTATTTTGGCGTGATCGCCGTTTAAAAGCACCTCCGGCACCTGGCGGCCTTCCCACTCCCTGGGCCGCGTATATTGCGGGTATTCCAGCAGCCCGTCGGAAAAGGATTCCTCCTGCGGGCTTTCCCCGCTGCCCAGCACGCCTGGGATCAGGCGCGCCACGCAGTCCACCAGCACCATGGCCGCCAGCTCGCCCCCGGTGAGGATATAATCGCCGATAGAAATTTCTTCATCCATACAATGATCCAGCACCCGCTGGTCAACGCCCTCATAGTGGCCGCACAGGAGCACCAGCTCCTTCTCCAGCGAAAGCTCCCTGGCCTTTGCCTGGGTGAAGGTCTTTCCCCTGGGCCCCAGATAAATGCGCCGGCCGGAAAAAGGCGGCCTGGTCACCTCCGCCATGGCGGCGGCGATGGGCTGGGCCATCATCACCATGCCAGCCCCGCCGCCAAAGGGATAATCG
>JAEWWY010000554.1 GCA_023458835.1 Bacillota bacterium | reverse complement strand
CGTGGATAACCTGGGGGAGGCCGTGCTGCACAACGCCGGGGCCATGCTTTCGGCCTTGAGAAAGATGGATGTTCCCACCCGCAGGCGCGTGCGGCAATTGGTGGCCGGGCTTATAGGCGCTGCGGTGCGGGGGAGGGTATAATCCGGCATGGGATATGCGGGGGCATTGTAAAACGCTCGGATATTCCCTGCACATGTGAATTGTATACCCGTTGCTGTGGTAACATACTTTCTGTCGGCTGCGGATTGGCATATAAGAGGACGCGCGGACAGGCGGCCATAGAACGGATGGCGCATTCTGCCTGCCGCTGGCGGGGAGAACACATGGAACGTTTTTTTCGGCAATGGAAAGATGCCCTGCAGGACGGGCCGGCGGTGGCTGTGGCTACCGTCGTGAACGGTCTTGGCTCCAGGCCCAGGAAAAATGGCGCCCAGATGCTGGTAAAGCCTTCGGGACAGATCGTGGATACGGTCGGTGGCGGCAGGCTGGAGGCGGATGTGATCGCCTGCGCCAGGCAGGTACTGCGCGGCCAGGCCTCCCTGCTCCATCATTTTGACCTGACGGGGCAGGATGCGTACCAAACCGATATGATCTGCGGCGGCGCGGGGGATGTACTGGTGTATTATTCCGGCAGGCAGGATTCGCCTGTCCTTGAAAAGATGCTGGAGCCTCCAGAACTGGACGGGTGGCTGTGTTATCCCGTCGATACGGGGGAAGGGCTCTTCTTTATGCCAAAGGAAGGCTCGCCTCTTGGCCGCCCGGAGCTTATGGAGGAAGCGCAGTGCTGGGATAAGCAGCAGGAACTGTTCCTTTTTCAGAAAGAAGGCCGGCGCTATCTGGCCCAATGGCTTAAGTCACCTGGAAAGCTGCATATCATGGGGGCTGGTCACGTTTCCCTGGAAATTGCAAAAATCGCCCATCTTGCGGGGATGGATTGCGTCGTCCATGATGACCGGGTAGAATTTGTGAACCGCGAGCGTTTTCCCGATGCAAGGTGCGTGCTCCTTGAGGATATGGCGATTCCGCCGACAATAGAGCTCGGAAGTAAGGATATGGTTGCCATCGTGACCCGGGGGCACATCTGGGATATGGAAAACCTGGCATGGGCGCTGAACACCGGGGCCGGCTATATCGGTATGATCGGCAGCCGGCGAAAAAGCGGGATGATCTTTGATGCGCTTTTGCAACAAGGGTTTTCCAAGGACCGAATCAGGCAGGTGCATGCTCCCATTGGGCTGGATATCGGCGCGCAGACGCCCCAGGAGATCGCTGTTGCCATTGTGGCGGAGCTGATCGCCTTCCGGCATGGGAAGCTTATATGAGAAATGTATTCAATTCAGCCCGGACAATATGAATACACGCTATATGCGCCTTGCGCATAGGCCGGCTTTCCGGTACACTTATATAGGGCAGCTAAGGGTCCGCCTTTGCTGTGTAAGTTGCCTGAAGCATGGAACCGGGAGGAATACGTATGAAGCTGTTATGGAGGATGGGGAAGGAAGCGGTCCGGTACAGGAGCCTGTATGTGATAGCCATCCTTTCCACCTTTGCGTTGACGGTGATCAATCTGGCCGCTCCCAGGCTGTTATCGGCTATGATCCAGGTGGTGGAGAAAGGGGAGGAAGATGCGGGGCGCGCCATTGGATTGCTGACGCTTCTCCTGATAGGCCTTTATTTGATACGGATCCTGTTTCGTTACCTTAGCAGCTATCTTTCCCATAAGGCTGCCTGGAATTTGGTGGAGGATCTGCGCATCCGCGTATACGACCGCATCCAGAATCTGTCTATGCGCTTTTTCCACGAAAAGCAGACCGGCGATCTGATGAGCCGGGTGGTAAATGATACCGCCAACTTCGAGCTTTTATACGCGCACATCATTCCGGAACTCACAACCAACACGGTAACGGTATTAGGGGTAATGGGGCTGTTGCTGGCCATCAACGTCCGGCTGGCTTTGCTGACATTGATTCCCGTACCCCTGATCCTGGGGGCGGGCTGGCTGTTTTCGACAAAAATACGGCCGACCTTCCGCAAATCCCAAAAAGCGTTGGCGGAATTGAACGCAAAGCTTCAGGACAACTTTTCCGGCGTACAGGAGATCCAGGCGTTTTGCCGGGAATCCCATGAAAACCAGCAGGTATCCCTTCAGGCGGGCGTCTTTACCAAGGCCATGCTCTTCGCGCTGAACCTGAGCGCAGCCTTTCACCCTGGGGTAGAGTTTTTGTCCTCCCTGGGCACCGTCATCGTGGTGGGAACCGGTGGGGTGCTGGCGCTTCATGGTCAGCTTTCCCTGCCGGACATCGTGGCCTTTTTGCTGTATCTTTCTTTGTTCTACACGCCCATTTCGGGCCTGGCGCGCCTTTTGGAGGAGATGCAGCAGGCTTACGCCGGCGCGGAGCGGGTGATGGCGATCATGGATACGCCCAACGATATCGCGGATGCGCCAGATGCTGCCGAGATGGGCAAGGCACAGGGGGCCATTGCCTTTGAAAATGTCAGTTTTGCCTATGAGACAGGGGTGCCGGTATTGGAGGATATCAGCTTTTCCTGCAGACCGGGGCAGATGATCGCCCTGGTGGGGCCTACCGGGGTAGGCAAGACGACGCTGACACAATTGATCCCCCGTTTTTATGATCCCAGTGCCGGGCGTGTCCTGCTGGATGGGCAGGATGTCCGTCATGTAACCCTCAAAAGCCTGCGGGATAACATTGCTCTGGTGCTCCAGGATACTTTTTTGTTCAACGGTACCATTGGGGAAAATATCCGCTACGCCAATCCTTCGGCCACAGAGGAAGAGGTAATCGCCGCAGCCAGGGCTGCCCGCATCCACGACAATATTTTGGAGATGCCCGATCAGTATCAGACCCAGGTGGGGGAACGGGGCATACGGTTGTCCGGCGGCCAGAAGCAGCGTGTTGCCATTGCCAGGGCGATTTTGCGCAAGGCGCCAGTCATTATATTGGATGAGGCGACCGCGTCCGTTGATACGGAAACCGAGCGGGAGATCCAGCAGGCCATCGGTGATCTGGCGGGTAATCGGACGATCATCGCCATTGCCCATCGGCTTTCCACCATTCAAAATGCGGATCAGATCCTGGTGCTTCAGGAAGGCCGTATCGTACAAAGGGGAGTACATGAGGAGTTGATAGCGCAGGAGGGCCTCTATCAACGGCTTATCCGCATGCAAAACCACCCTTCGTAAAATTACAGGTCATATGCAGGATTCATGAAAGAGCTGCCGCATCAGGAGTTTTACTCCGGTGCGGCAGCTCTTCTTTATGCGTGCCTTCTTTGATATTGCTTACCGAATCTTCACCTTGAAAACCGCTACGCCGTTTGCAGGAGTTCCAAAGCTGCCATTTTCAAACGGCACGATTTGATAGGGTAAGCGTAAGGATAACATTCCTTCCGCATCTGTATACTGCTCAATAGCGGCGTTTGCAGCAACTGAATGCAGGATGGCGGAGAGGCCCTCTTCGTATACTTTCATCATCTCCATTTCCTGATCTGTATGTGTTTTTATAGCATCTTCCTTGATTTCATAAACATAGATCATGAACTGCGTGGCTGTTCCCGCAATCCCATCGCCCATAAGCTGGTGTGCCTCTTGAAATGCCATCACAGCGGAGCTGACATCATCACTGTATAAGCCGTCTATATCGCCATGGTAATAGCCTTGCTTCGCAAGCGCATCCTGAAGCCTTGCGACATCGTCTCCCGAATCGCCAGGGCGGAGGATGATCTGCTCTTCGTCTCCCAAATCGCCGGGGCGGGGGATGGTATATTCTTCCTCCAGTGGTGGGATGGCTTTCAGCTCGCTGCTGCCCTCATAGGCTGTTGAAGCCGCATAGAGCTTGGACTGGGTGGCCGTTCCCGCTATCCCATCGCCAACAAGCAGGTTTGCCTTTTGAAATGCTGCCACAGCGGAGCTAACATCATCACTGTATAAGCCGTCTATATCGCCATGGTAGTAACCTTGCATTGCTAGCGCATCCTGGAGCTTTCTAACATCGTCTCCCGAATCGCCGGGATGAAGGGTGATGTATTTCTCCGGCGGCGGGAT